>JBKJKH010000320.1:0-6526 GCA_046597595.1 Gemmatimonadaceae bacterium | reverse complement strand
CATTCGAACCGCTCGCGATCAGGTGGAGAAAGATCCCGCGATACGCACGCGACCCTGGCTCGAGGTCGGGCGGCGCGAGCAGGTCTACTTGCCTCCGGTCCCGCTCATCTGCGCGCTCACCGGGGCGCACCAATCCGAGAACCCGCACACCGATGATGCGCTCGACTTCGGCGGGATCGGGCACGGCGGGGCGCGTGACCTCGAGCAGGAGCGAGAACGCGAACCCGATGCACAGGCCCAGCAGCAGTGCGGCGACGAGGATCGCGAGCGGTGGTGCCAGGGTGTTGGCTTCGTCGCGCGCCTTGTTGGCGCGCCGTTCGAGATCGGCGTTGAACGTGCGGGCAATGGCGAGCGCACTCGCGGCGCGTTCGCGCAGCACGCCCGCGGTGTCCGTGCGCGCGCGGAATGGCATGGTATCCACGACCGGCACGCCGATGACGGGGGCCAGCATCACGGGCGCACCGGTCGCGAGACCGGCAGAGTCGCCGGCCGCGATCACGAGCGCTGCGGAATCGCGCACCGCCTGCGCCACCTGGGTGGCGGTGTCGCTTGCCGCCTGGTTGATACGCGCGATCTCGTCGCGCGCCACGGTTCGCTGCGCCTCGGCGATACCCTGGATCGCGCGTCCCAGTGCAGTGGCGCGGGACGTCAGGGCGACGAACATCGGATCCACGCCTCCGACCGCGCCGAACCCTTCTCGTTCGCGTTCGATGGCAGTGAGTGAGTCGAGCAGTTCCTGCACCCGCGCATCGCCCCGCAACAACGGAGACTCGGCGATCGCGCGATACGTTTGCGGGAGAGGGGAATTCTCCACGCGCGTGACGAGGCGACTGAGCACTCGCGCGACGTCCGTGAGCGAGTCGCGCTTCCATTTCTGGGCGGGCGTGAGTCGCACGGCTGCTGTCGGAGGGGGCGTGGTCAGGCGCGCGCGGACCTCGCGGAGCAGGCTGTCCTGCTGCTGATACTCCCGATCTGCGCGCTCGTAGGATGCGACGAGCGGGGTGGTGTCCTGCACGCCCTCGCGCTGGACGAGTCCTGCGCGCATGGTCCGTGTCTTTCCCGGCAGGAGAACGAGAAAGACCAGCATCCCGACGAAGACGACTGTCCCGAGGACAGCGACGCGCGACCGGTGGCGAAGCGCGTTGCGTCCACGCGCCGCCAACCAGCGCGCGCGTCCCGCCACATCGCCACGACGCGGACGGAGCGCCCTGCGTTCAGGAGGGAGATCGGGGGTGGTCATGGTGTTCGCATTCTAATGCAAGGCGATGGCCGTGCCACCGCGACACACTTCGGGGGCCTACAAGAACGGCGGCGCCGAAGCGCCGCCGTCATGCCGTAAGAACGACCAGACTACTGAACCGTGACGACGCCCTTCATGTTCATGGCGAGGTGCGGCGTGCAGTTGAACGGGTAGGTGCCTGGCTTCACGTTCGCGAAGGAGACCGTGACGGACTCATTCGCGTTCATCTTCATGCCGCTGGAGAGCATGCCCGACTTGTCGGTGCCCATGTTCGCATCGAGCTGCATTTCCACGTCGTCGGCGACGGTGGCCGGGTCGAACGCGACGTTGTGCGGGCCGCCGGAAATCATCGTGAACTTGATGCCGTCGCCGGCCTTGACCGTGATGTTGGCTGGCTCGAAGCGATAGCCCTTGTCATCGCCGATCATCTTGATCTCGTGGGTCTTGCCGGTGATCGGGGCCATTGCCATGGTGCCACCGGCGGGCGTCGTGCCCGATGCGGGAGCAGCCATGGGGGTATCGGCGACCGCGACGGCGGAATCGGCGGGCTTGTCACCCTTCGCACAGGCGGCGAGGGTGGCGACAGAAACGAGGGCGAGAGCGTAGAAACGCATGTGGCGGATAGCCTCCAAAGAGCCTGACTTTTGTCAGTAGCGTATTGATGTGATCACTCTCTAAGGACACTCCTTGGAGAGACTCGAAATATACGCATTTTTGAAGCCGATTCCAAGGCCCGCGCCGCCGTTTACTGGACTTCCGCAGCGTCGCAGACTACCATGCGTCCATGCTTCGCCTGCCCGCACACGTTGTGTCCCATCATCACGGTCCTACGGGTCCGGGGAGCGCAGGCGCGCGCGGATAGCAAGACATCGCTCCGTTTCCTCAGGCCCGTCCACCTTGGACGGGCTTTTTTCTTTCCTTCATCGAAGTGTGGATGCTCCGCATCGCTCTACCAAACAAGGGTCGGCTATCTCAGGAGGCCCGGGATCTCTTTGACGATGCCGGACTCGGCGTTCGCATGGCGGGACCGCGCGCATTGACGGCGTCGCTCGGCGGCGAATTTCAGGCAATTTTCGTCAATGCCGCAGACATTCCGGAGCTGGTTGCCGATGGGGCCGCTGATGCCGGGGTGACAGGAAAGGATCTGTGCTGCGAAAGCGGGCGTGAGCTCAGCGAGCTGCTGGACCTCGAATTCGGACGGTGTCGGCTCGTCGTGGCGGCCACGGATGAGAGCGGAATCACTTCGATGGCAGATGTGTCTGCTGCTGGCACGCCGCGCGTCGCGACCGTTTTCCCGCGGACGTCGAAACGCTTTTTCGACGACGCGGGCGTGAGAGTCGACATCGTGCCAGTGAGTGGTGCGGCGGAAGTGGCCCCTCATCTGGGCATCGCGGATGTGATCGTCGACCTCGTGTCCACAGGCTCCACGTTACGCGTGAACGGCCTGCGCGAGGTCACCACGGTGCTCGAGTCATCTGCTCGCCTGATCGCCGCGACGCCGGCGACGTCGCGGGCGACGGATGCACAGCGTGCGGCGCTCGTCGAGCTCGTTTCAGCGCTCGAGTCGGTGCTGCGCGCGCGTGGCAAGCGCTACTTGATGGCCAATGTTCCGCGAGCCGCGCTCGATCGCGTGCGCGCTATTGTTCCCGGCCTGAGCGGGCCAACCGTGGTCGACGTGCTGGGTGACGGTCTGCACGTCGCGGTGCACGCGGTGGTGCCAAGCGCAGGGATTTACCGCACGATTGCGACACTCAAGTCGCTCGGCGCGGAAGGGATTCTGGTCACGAGGATCGAGAGGTTGATGCCGTGAACAAACTGGTATTTCGTTTCCAGGGACCACTGGCGGCGCTGACGGCAGAGCAGCTCAGCGAACTCGTCGAGCGTGGCATCAAGGACGACGATATCGTCCGCACGCAGGTTGCGGCGACGATCGACCTGGTGCGGGACCAGGGTGACGCGGCGTTGATCGCACTCACGCGCGAGCTCGACAACGTCACGTTGAAGAAGTTGCGGGTGCCGCAGAAGGCGTGCGAGAGCGCGCTCGCGAACCTTGATCCTGCGCTTCGCACGGCGATGGAGCGCATGATTGCGAACCTGCGGCGCGTGCACGCGGAGTCGTTGCCGCGCGCGTGGGAGGTGGAGACAGAGCCCGGTATCACGGTCGGCCGCCGGCCTGATCCACTGGCGCGTGTCGGGATTTACGCTCCTGGCGGACGCGGCGCGTATCCCAGCTCCCTGCTCATGGCCGCCATTCCCGCGAGCGTCGCGGGCGTGAGTGAGCTGATCGTCTGCTCCCCCCCGGGGCCCGATGGGCGTCCCGCCGATGTCGTGCTTGCCGCCGCCGCACTCGCCGAGATCGACGAGGTGTACGCGGTTGGCGGTGCGCAGGCGATTGCCGCCATGGCCTACGGCACGGAGGAAATCCGCGCGGTGAATCGCGTCGTCGGTCCCGGGAACACTTGGGTCGCAGAAGCAAAGCTCCAGGTCGCCGGAAAAGTTGGCATCGATGCGCCTGCGGGGCCGAGTGAGCTGCTCGTGATTCTCGATGAAAGTGCGGACGCGGAGCGTGTTGCTGCAGAACTTCTCGCCCAGGCGGAGCACGATCCGCGTGCCTGCGCGGTTGCGCTCTGCCTCGGCGACACGGCAGATGCGGTGATCCGTGCGGCGGCGCAACAGCTGTCCGGTTCGGACCGTGAACCGATTGTCGGCGAGGCGTTGGCAACACGCGGCGCGGTGCTGAGTGTCGACTCACTCGCCGAAGCGATTGTGTTCGCGAATGAATACGCGGCAGAACATGTGCTGCTCGCTGTGCGGCTTCCGGCTACGACGCTCGAGCAGCTTCGGAACGCTGGCTCGGTCATGCTCGGGGCAGGAGCATCGGTAGTTTTCAGTGATTATCTCACGGGCGCCAATCACGTGTTGCCGACTGGCGGGGCGGCGCGGTCATTCTCCGGCCTGTCGACCACCGATTTCATGCGCTGGACATCGTACCAGCGGGTGACAGCCGACGCGGCCGTGCGGTTGAGGGACGACGCGGTGCTTCTCGCGACGGCCGAGGGTCTGGGACAACATGCCCGTGCGGCCGTGCGGGCGGCGGAAGCGTGACGGTGCTCCTGCAGCTCGGGGATAGTACCAATCGTTGGGGCGCCTCCCCGGCGGCCGCCCGCGTGATTGCCGAACGCGCGGACACCGTGAGCGACTACCCGTCGGCGTTCGGCGACGCGCTCAAGGTGGCGGCCGCGAGTTACATCGGCGTGGACGCGTCGGAAATCGTGACGGGGTGCGGATCGGACAACGTGCTCGATACTGCATTGCGCGCCTATGCGGCTCCGGGCGACGCGGTGGCCTGGTGTGCGCCGACGTTCATGATGATGCCACTCCTCGCACAGTTGCAGCGACTCGAGGTTCATGCGCTTGCGTTTTCGCAGAGTGGAGACGTCGACGCGGACGCACTCCTCGCGACTGGCGCGCGCATCATCTACGTCTGCACGCCAAACAACCCGACCGGCTCGCTCGCGTCGGGGGAGACGCTGGAGCGGCTCGCGCGCGAGGTGACGGGTCTCCTGATCGTGGACGAAGCGTATGCTGAGTTCAGCGGGGTGTCTGTCGCCGCGCTTGCGACGCGCTGGGAACGCGTGCTCGCCACGCGCACGATGTCCAAGGCGTTCGGGCTTGCGGGGCTTCGCGCTGGATACGGGGTCGCCAATGCAACCGTGATTCGGAAGCTCCAGCACGCGCGTGGCCCGTACACGCTCAACGGCATTGCGGAGCACGCGGCGGCGGCGGCGCTCGCTGCCGATCAGGAATGGATGCGCGCGCGCGTCGTGGAGTCGGTGGCGAACCGCGAGCGACTCGCCGATTCTTTGCGCGCGATGGACTTCATCCCGTTGCGCAGCGAGGCGAATTTTCTCTGCGTGCCGATGCCCAATGCGGGGGACGTCGCGCGCGCGCTCGAGAGTGAGGGTATTGTCGTCCGCGCCTTCAGTGCGCTTCCAGGTATTGGTGACGCCATCCGGGTTTCGTCCGCGCCGTGGCCGCAGCTCGAGCGCTTCCTCCAGGTCCTCACGCAACTGCGCGAGAGTGGACGCGCATGACGAACGTCACCATTCTCGATTATGGCAGCGGCAACTTGCATTCGCTGACGAAGGCGGCAGCGCTTGCCCCGGCGCGCGTGCGCGTCGAGGCGGATCCCGCCGCCGCTGTTCGCGACACGGACCTGTTGATTCTTCCAGGCGTCGGCGCGTTTGCTCCAGCGGCCGCGCGACTTGCGGGCCGCGCGCATGAAGAGATTCGTTCCGCCATTGCGGACGGCCTCCCGGTGCTCGGCATCTGCCTGGGGATGCAGCTTCTCTTCGAGGAGAGCGACGAGGGCGCCGGACGAGGTCTTGGGATCATCGCGGGTCGCGTCACACGGCTTCACGCGGCGCGCGTCCCGCAGATCGGCTGGAACATGATCGAGGATGCCACAGACGCGAGACTCGCCGCCTTGCAATACGGCTACTACGCCAACGGCTATGCCTGCCGCCCGGTGCACGCGGATTGCGTGACTGCCTGGAGCACGCACGAGGCGGATCGTTTTCCCGCGGCGGTCCAGGTTAAAAACGTGATCGGCGTGCAGTTCCATCCTGAGAAGAGCTCCGCCGACGGCGTGCACTATTTGCGCGAGGTGATCGTGAGCGCAGGAGTCCTTCGATGATTGCCATTCCTGCCATCGACCTTCGTGACGGGGCGTGCGTACAGCTCGTTGGGGGTGACTACGCGGCGGAGCGCATTCGACTCGAGGATCCGTTGTCTGTTGCCCGGCATTGGGCGAACTGCGGATTCGAGACGTTGCACGTTGTGGATCTCGACGCGGCGACTGGCCGCGGCCACAACCAGAAGATCGTGCGCGATTTGCTGGAGGAGGACGAGGTCGATGTGCAGGTCGGCGGCGGCGTGCGCGATTCCGACACGACGGAGCGGCTGCTCGAGGAAGGCGCGTCACGCGTCATCGTGGGCACGCGCGCCCTGGAGGAGCCTGAATGGCTGGCGGTCATCGCAGAACGGTTTCCTGGCGTAATTGTCGTGGCGGCTGACGTCCGCGAGCGGCTGATCGTGACGCGCGGCTGGTCGCGCCAGCTCACCCGTGACGTGCTTGACGTGATGGATGAGTTGAACGACCTGCCACTGGCGGCCGTGCTCGTTACCGCCGTGCATCGCGAAGGATCGATGAGCGGTGCGGATCTTTTCCTCATTGAGGATGTGGCCGAGCGCAGTGGGCATCCGCTGATCGCCGCTGGCGGGATC
>JBKJKH010000312.1:0-2544 GCA_046597595.1 Gemmatimonadaceae bacterium | reverse complement strand
TCGCTTCACCCGGCGCAACACCCCGCCTGCATCCCGACGCATCCGGTCGCCCGCCTGCCACGGCCGTATCTGCAAAGGTAAGCCAGCGGGCAGGTCCGCGCGCGCGGCGTCATCGCCCAGAACGCCGTGCACCGGCTCTTCCCGGAAGCGCCATCCTCCCATCGTCGTTCCGTCGAGCAAGCGTTCGCAGACTCCGTCGGCGCGTGGCGTGCGACGGACCTTCCATTCGTTACGCCGAGCGATGACTTCGATACCTCCGGAGAGCTGGATGCGCCCGCCATTGCGCCCACCGGCAAGCGTGAAGGTGGTGAGCCGGTCGGTACCTCGCCGGTCGAGGATGACACCGGCGCGCGCGGCCAGCGCCGGCCAGAGCACGCCGAGGGCCGCGCGGTCGAACGGTTCGAGCACATCGCGCGGCACGAGCATGGCATGCGCTTCAAGATGCACTGGCAGCGCAGCGGCAAGCGTCTCCACATCTCGCCGCCATGCTGCGGCCGTCTCTCCGATCGCGCGCAGGGCATCGCGGAATCCCGGCGCAACGAGGTCGATCGCTGGCAGCAATTCCAGCCGCACACGATTCCGGAAAAATTCGCGCGACTCGTTGGTCGGATCGTGGCAGTACGGGACCGACTCGCGGCGTACCCAACTCTCGAGCTCTGAGCGGTGAATGCTGATCAACGGGCGCAGGATGTCCGTCTCCGCCAGCAGCCCCGCGAGTCCACGCACTCCCGACGCTCTCAGGATGCGCATGCACACGGTTTCGACCTGATCGTCGAGCGTGTGTGCGGTTGCGATGCGCGCCGAGCGGGTCGCCGCGACTGATCGCAGGAACGACCATCGCGCGGTCCGCCATTCAGCCTCCGTTGTGCCGTGCGCACCCGTGCCGCTCTCAACGTCGAAGCCGAGCCGCAGGGCCTCGCGCTGTACGAGGCTCGCCGCCTCGCGGGCCGCGGGGCCTGTGCCGTGGTCAAACGTGGCGACTCCCACCACGTGCCCGCGATGCACGGAGCAGGCAGCGAGGTGCAGGAGCGACATCGAGTCGACGCCCCCGGAAACCGCCAGCACGACGCGGCCGTTTGCGGCCAGCGCCTGATCCACAGTTTCGTTCAGCGACAGGGGTGGCATGGGGCTGGTCACCCGGATAGAATTCCGCGCGAGACCACCACTCGGAGCGTTGCTTGGAGACGCACGGACCACTCGGCACACTGTGGGCAGGACTGGCAATGGGCGCGTTTTACCTGGCGCTCATCTGGATCAACTCGTTGCTGGGCGTGTTTCTCACGCCACTCTTCCTGATTCCGCTGACGTGGATCCAGGATTGGTACAAGGAACGAAAGCAAAAAGCCTGACCCGTGCTGGCGCTACAGGACGCCCCTCGTCGAGGGGCGTTTTTTTCTGCCCTCGAGCGAGATTGCACGTGCGAAACGCTGCCGGATTTTCACCGTCCGCCGCAGTTCATCCGCGTTCTGGAGGATCTTCTGCCTGAGGTCTTTTGGCAGCGCCGGATGTTCCTTCAGGAAGTGATCCACGTCGTGCAAGGCTTCCGCGCTGCGCTGTCCGTCGAGATAGGCGCCAAGCCACGTGCCAAGATAAAAGATGCGGCGATTGCGCTGGATCCACGGGAGGGAATCGAGTGCCGCACCGAGATATTGGCGCGTCAATCCATCCTGCCAGGGCACATTGAAGGCGCGCAGGCTCGCGGTGGCCCAATCTTCGTTCAACTGCGTGTCCTCGAAGTACCGTCGGAAGTACTCGGCCTTCACATTGGGTGACGGCCGTGCGGCGCCAGCGACAAAAGCGCGGCGGCGCCCTTCCGTGGTCGAGTCGGTCCGCGTCTCCTCAGCCAGCCGGCGCTCTGCGCCCGGAGCGCTCCTGGCGACGAGCGTGGTCACTATCGCCCAGCGCGTCGGCGCGCGCAGCGGAGCGCCGACCACCGATGCACTGTCGAGTATCGCGTCAATGACGGCAATTCCGCCTGCCGTCCGGGCGCCGGCGATCAGAGCGTCGAGATGCGCCTTCCGTATTCCATATGCGCGGGACGTGTCTGCGACGCCCGCCATGAGCACGCGTTCGACCGCCTCCGACGGAATGTCGCCTTCCGGCAGGTAGGCGTGCATCACGCGCGTGAGCCTGGCGAGCATCCCGTTGAGGACCTGTTCATCCTGTTCCGTGACGCTCTCGCGCTCCACCATCGCGAGGAAGCGACGCGGGTCGAATGCCGCATCGCGCACCTGGTCCCAGAGCGTCCCCCAGAGCATCGCGCGCAACAGCGGATCGCGCACGGTCCCGATGTGTTGCTCGAGGTAGCGAACGCTCCGCTCGTCCAATGCAACGCGCCCGTAGGCGTGATCGCCGACATTTGCGTAGATGAACGCGGGCGCCCGCCTGCCGACCGCTGCGCGGACAGTGGTCGCTGCGCTGGTGACATTGACCTGGATGGTATCCGCGCGGCCATCCGGATACACGAGCGCGACAGCTGTACGCGCGGGCCACACGCCGCGCCCGGGAAGCGTCGGCTGGGCAGGACGTTCGATCAGCGTGAGG
>JBKJKH010000010.1:0-3284 GCA_046597595.1 Gemmatimonadaceae bacterium | reverse complement strand
CGTGGCGGCAGCGAGATTCTCGTAATTCCGGAGCGGCGATCCGAAGGGCCGGCCAACGTACTGGATGAGGTTGTCGAAACGCTGGTTAAACCCCGTGACACCGATCCGAGCCCAACTCGCGGGACGTGCGACCGCCCCTGCTTCCCAGCTCCGTGTCCGTTCCGGCTCGAGCGCGGCGTTTCCCGTGGTGAAATCGGTAGAAAACGTCTCGCTGAAGGCGGGCTCGCGGAATGCCGTTCCGGCTGAGGCGCGGGCCGTGAGTGAAGCATGTGGCATCCACGCGAGCGCAGCCCGCCATGTGCCAAAGGTGCCGAATCGCTCGTTGTTGTCGGCGCGCCCGCCGAGGGTCATCCGGAATGCGTGGACCGGAGTTGCCACGAGCTGTGCAAATCCGGCGGTGTTCCGGCGACGTTCATCGAAGCTCGTACTTGACTGCGGAAACGCTGCGAAACGACTCGTGCCATCGCTCACCTCGCGCTGCCACACACGCTCGGCGCCGGCGGTCACTGAATACCTCGCGGCCGCGGCGATGAGGCGCGCGTCGAGCACCTGCCTGTTTGCGTCCGACTCCGACCGCGAATAGAAGCCCGCGACGTCGGCGGGCGAATCGGGCGAATTGTCGGAGGTGCGCTCGAGCCGGTTCCATCCCGCGCTGGCGCGACCCTGGAGCCATGACGTCACTGGACGCCCCACCTCGCCACCAACCACCAGCCGGCGCTCACTGGTGAACGCGTTGCTGTCGGTGGCGGCACCCGAGCCCGTGGTGGGGAAATGATAGAGCGCATCGAGATACCGCGCCGTCAGTCGTGCGTCGGTGCGGGCGTCAGGCGCGGTTGCGACGAGCACGCTCGCATCATCACTGCGATAGCGATTGTTGAAGTCGTAGATCCCCCGCGTGCCTGCATGCGAGGCACCTGCCGACCAACGCGCGGCAGTGCCTCCCTGCGCTTCGACACGCGCCTCCCCGGTTTCGCGATTGCCCGCGCGCGCCTCCAGCGCCGCATGTCTCGCGCTCCCGCGTTGCGTGAATATCTGGACGACCCCGGCCACGGCGTCGGAGCCGTAAAGCACGCTCACTGGTCCCCGCACAACCTCGATGCGATCAATGTTCGTGGTGCGGAGATTCGCAAAGTTGAACGCGCCGCCCGCCTCGTTCACCGGTACTCCATCGATGAGCACTTTCACGAAGTTGCTGTTGCCGCCACGCGCGAAGAGGGAGGTCGCTGCGCCGGTCGGCCCCGTGGCAACGACCGCCATCCCGGGGACTTCGCGCAGTGCGTCGGCGACAAACGTGATACCGCGTGCCCGCAGGTCTTCTCCGCGGAGCACCGTGACGGACGCACTCGCACTCGCGGCGGGCTCCGCACTGCGAGAGGCAGTCACGACAATGGGATGCAACCGCGCGCTGTCCCGTGCGACAGCCTGCTGGGCGCCCGCAGGAGCGACTGCGCAGATCGCCGAGAGAATCAGATATGTGGTTCGAGTCATGGCTTTCGTGAACGAAGTGGAACGACTGAGGGAGCGCCTGCGACGACATCGTGCGTCACGGCGAGGGGCCATTCATAGACGGGTTCCAGCACTTCCGGGCGCAGCACATCAGCGGGAGTGCCCGTTGCCACGACCCGCCCGCGGTGCAGAAGCACAAGCTGGTGCGCAAACCGCGCGACGAGATTGAGCTGGTGGCTCACGACGAGCACCGCTCGCCCATCCGCCGCGAGCGATTCGAGCAGTTCGAACAATTCCATCTCGTGCGAGACGTCCAGGAACGTGGTCGGCTCGTCGAACACGAGCGCGGGCGTCTGCTGCGCGAGGGCGCGCGCCACTCTTACGCGTTGCCATTCACCGCCGGACAGCGCATCCGTGCGCCGGTCGGCAAGGTCCGCGACACCCGCGCGTTGCATGGCTTCCGACACCGCCTCGCGATCACGGCGGTTTTCCCGTGCGAGTGGGCCGCCGTGCGCGAATCGCCCCAGTGCGACGCACTCGCGCACCGCGAGCGGGAACACGGACTCCTCTCTCTGGGTCACGACTCCGACACGGCGGGCGATTTCCCGACGATCCAGCGAATCGAGTGGGTCCCCGGAAAGCACGACACGACCCCGCTGCGCGCGAATGCGTCCCAGCAACGCACGCACGAGCGTGCTCTTGCCACTGCCATTCGGTCCCACCACCGCCGTCACGGTTGCCGCTTTCGCCTCGAGCGACACGCCATCGACCGCGGGCGTGACCGCCCGCGGATACGTGAGCACGATATCCTCGAAGGCAATCACGTCATCCGCCTGAGATGCGCGAGGAGAAACGGCACTCCCACAACCGCCGTGACCGCGCCCAGCGGCAGTTCGAGTGGCGCGCGCAGGGTCCGGGCAGCGATATCCGCGACAATGACGATCCCCGCGCCGATGATGGCGGACCCGAACACGAGCTCCCGATGGCCCCGCACCCCCATCGCGCGCGCGAGATTTGGCACCACAAGTCCCACAAAGCCGACCAACCCTGCCGCGGCGACCGTCGACGCCGCGAGCATCGCCGACAGGAGAAAAATCCGTCCTCCCGCGCGATCGACATTTATGCCTAACGCCGAAGCGGGTTCCTCGCCAAGGGCGAGCGCGTCCAACTCGCGGCCGGATGCCACCAGCGCCGTCACGGCGATGGCGACGACCACGGACAACGCGATGACACCGGGCCACCGCGCCCCCGCGACCGATCCCATCATCCACCATACGGCGTCGCGCACGCGCTCCGCCGGCGAACTCGAAAGCACGATCATGATGGCGGCGTTGGCGAATGCACCGACGACGACTCCGGCCATCAACAACACCTTGGGATCCGCACGCTGGCCAGTCCCCGACGCGACGGCAATCACGAGCACCACCGCGAGGGCCGAGCCCGCGAACGCCGCCGCAGAAACACCCCAGATGCCGGAAATCCCGGAGGCTACGGCGAGCACCGCGCCGACCGCCGCGCCACCCGACACGCCAAGCAGGTACGGTTCGGCCAGCGGGTTGCGGAGCGCACCCTGCAGCGCAGCGCCGCTCGCCCCGAGCCCCGCGCCCACGAGCGCCGCCAACGCCACGCGCGGCAGCCGCAGCACCCGCACGATCGTCGACGACGCATCGTGGGTATCGCCGCGCAGCGCGTTCCACACCTCCGCGAGGGTGAGTGGAACGCTGCCAACGACGATCCCGGCGACCGCGGCAAGCGCCACGAGCGCGAGAAGCAGCATCCATCGCCCAGCGCGCACCCTAAAGCCCCGCGTCCGGATGCAGCAGGCGCGCGAGAGACCG
>JBKJKH010000535.1:0-3034 GCA_046597595.1 Gemmatimonadaceae bacterium | reverse complement strand
AATCGCGACCGTGTATGCGGGCGGTCTCTACGGCGTGAATCCACTCGACCAACCGGGAGTGGAGCTCGGCAAGCAGTTCGCGTATGCATTGCTTGGACGGCCGGGTTCGGAGGCCGCCAAGGCGGAGTGGGATCAGCTGCCGAAGCCGGACGCGCGGTATACCGTCTGAGCCTACCGTCCACCATTGATCCTGCCCAATTTTACAGACTCCCCTTCGCCCTGAAAATGCTCGCACACGCCGCGCTCGAATCGCAGATCTTCGGCACTGCCGTCACCGTCCTGGACGGGCGGGTAAAGGTCACGGACCCTCTGGTCCTCACGTCGCCGAAGATGGACGAGCTGGTGCGGGCCGCCGTTTTTGGGGACGGCCACCAGCTGCAGTACGCGCGCTGGCTGTTGTGGGAGATCGGCCAGGCCGTCGGGGTTCGTCCCGCGTCGATTCACGAGCTGTACATCGCCCGAGGTCGTGGCGAGCTGCAGGGCTTTACCGTGCCGGCGATCAATGTCCGCGCGATGACATACGACACTGCGCGCTCGATTTTCCGCACGGCGATCAAGCTCGACGCCGGCGCGTTCATCATCGAGATCGCGCGCTCGGAGATTGCCTACACCGAGCAGCGCCCTGCCGAGTACGTCGCGGTGCTGATCGGGAGCGCGTTGCGCGAGGGCTTCCGCGGTCCGCTGTTCATCCAGGGCGATCACTTTCAGGTCAACCACAAGAAATTCGCGGCCAATCCGGGCCCTGAGCTGGATGCGGTGAAGCAGCTCGCGCTCGAGGCGATCACGGCGGGCTTCTACAACATCGACATCGACACGTCGACGCTCGTGGATCTTTCGCACGCCACGCTTGATGAGCAGCAACGCGCGAACTACGAAACCTGTGTCACGCTCGCGCGACACGTGCGCGCGCTCGAACCGCGCGGCGTGACGATCTCCCTCGGTGGCGAGATCGGCGAAGTCGGCACCGAGAACAGCACCGCTGAGGAGTTGCGCGCATTCATGGACGGATTTAACCGCACGCTCGAGGCGCAGGCGCCCGGCATGGCGGGCTTGTCCAAGATCAGCGTGCAGTCCGGTACGTCGCACGGCGGAATCGTCCTCCCGGACGGTTCCATCGCCGACGTAAAAATCGATCTCGACACGCTTGAGCTCCTGTCGCGCGTCGCACGCAACGAATACAACCTTGGCGGTGCTGTCCAGCACGGCGCCTCGACGTTGCCCGACGCGGCATTCAACACGTTTCCCGTCGCGGAGGTCGCGGAAATTCATCTTGCGACGAACTTCCAGAACATGATGTACGATCATCTCCCCGCGGGGCTGCGCGAGGAGATGTATGCCTGGTTGCGCGAGAATGCCAAGGACGAGCGGAAAGCGACCGACTCCGACGAGCAGTTTTTCTACAAGACACGCAAGAAGGCGATCGGACCTTTCAAGAAAAAGGCGTGGGACCTGCCGGCTGATGTGCGCTCACGGCTCGCGGATGCCTACGACCAGAAATTCGAGTTTCTCTTCAAGCAGCTTGCCGTGGGGGGCACGCGCGCCGCGGTGGAGCAGCACGTCAAGGCGGTTCCGCTGCACCGGCCGGCTCCTGTTGGCGCGGAGCCACTCGTCGCAGCGGCCCCCGATGACATGGACCTGAGCGATTGAGGAGTACGTGATTGCGGTACAGACCCCGGCCCACCGGGATGCGGAGTCCGCATGGGCGGAAGAGCTGGGGCGTCTGGCGAGTCTCGTGGCGCACGAGGTAAACAACCTGCTGAATGGCGTGTCCGTGAATCTCGAGGTGGTGCGTTCTCGCGCCGCGCGGAACGCCGAAAGCAGCATGGTCGTCCCCTTCGCGGAAACAGCGAGCGCGCAACTGGAACTGCTCACGCCAGTCGTCAGGGCGATGATCACCTTGGCGAAGCCGGCTCCGGATGCCGTTTCGCTTACCGCCGAGCTCGGTCATATTGCGAATGTTCTCGGGGTGGTTGCGGCCGCGAAAGGAGGGCAAATTTCAGTCGATCGGCTCGACTCGCACATTGACACCTGTGTCACCGGCGCGACGGCTCGGCTGCTCCTTGCCTCGTCACTGCGCCTGGCGGCTGAGCCAGGTGTTCACGTTCAGGTGGGGATCACCACGCAGGGACAAGAGACCGTCGTTCGGGTGGCGCGTCCCGGCAACAGTGGTGTACAAGTCCCGCACGCCGTGGCGCAAACCGCTGCTGCTGCCGGTGTCCAACTGGAGCACGTTGCTGACGCGCTCCTCCTTCGCTTTCCTGCTGGTCCGCCTCACCAGAGTCATTGATGACGCACCCGAAAATCCTTCTTGCGGACGACGAGGCGGCGATCACCGCCGGTCTCAGCGCCATTCTCGCTGACGAGGGTTATTCCGTCGACGTCGTGTCAGACGGTCAGCAGGCGCTCGACAAGCTCGCGACCGAGCCCTACGGGCTGGTGCTTGCAGACCTGATGATGCCGAAGGTGGACGGGCTCAAGCTGCTCAGGGAGCTCCAGAAGCGCACCATCCCGACCTCGTGCATCATCATCACCGGGCAGGGCAGTGTCGACATCGCCGTCGAGGCCGTGAGGCAGGGTGCGTATGACTTTCTCGAGAAGCCGCTTAACGCCGAGAAGCTGAACAAGCTCAAGGCGCAGATTCCGCGCGCCTTCGACAACTACAACCTCAAGCGCCGGAACAGCGAGCTCGCGTCACGTCTCGAGGGGCTTACGCACTATGGGGAACTGACGGGACAGTCGGAGCAGATGCGCCATGTTTATCAGGTCATCGAGGCGGTGGCGCCCAGCACAGCGAGCGTGCTGATCCTTGGCGAGAGCGGTACCGGAAAGGAGCTTGTCGCGCGCGCCATGCATACGAAGAGCGACCGCTCGAAGGGTCCGTTCTACGCGATCAACTGCGCGGCGCTTCCGAAGGAAATTCTCGAGAACGAGCTCTTCGGCCACGAGAAGGGCGCGTTTACCGGCTCCACGAACGAGAAGACCGGGGCGTTCGAAAATGCGTCGGGCGGGACGCTCTTTCTGGACGAAGTCGCCG
>JBKJKH010000272.1:0-4112 GCA_046597595.1 Gemmatimonadaceae bacterium | reverse complement strand
GCCTGGTTCCTCACCACGACGATCCGGCGGTTCGCGCCGATCTGCGAATCACGCGGCGACGCGCAGGTGGCGGCCACGCTCCTGGCGCAGGCCGACCGCTGGGTCGCCGCGGTCGAGCAGACGTCGTGGGACGGTGCCTGGTATCGCCGCGCCTACTTCGACGACGGCACGCCGTTAGGCTCGGCCGCCAATACCGAGTGTCGCATCGACAATATCGCGCAGAGCTGGTCGGTGATCTCCGGTGCGGCGCAGCCAGAGCGTGCCGCCCAGGCGATGCGCTCGATGCGGGAGCACCTGATCGATGAAGAGGCGCGGCTGATCAAGCTGCTGACGCCGCCCTTCGACACGGCCCCCTACGATCCAGGCTACATCAAGGGCTACGTCCCTGGTGTCCGGGAGAATGGCGCGCAGTACACGCATGCCGCACTCTGGGCCGTGATCGCAACCGCGATGCAGGGCGATGGCGATGAGGCGTTCCGGCTCTTTCAGATGATCAATCCGCTGATGCATTCGCGCACCCCGGAAGAGGTCGCGACCTACATGGTCGAGCCGTATGTGGTGGCAGCGGATGTGTATACCAATCCACTCCATCGCGGCCGTGGCGGCTGGACGTGGTACACGGGCTCAGCGAGCTGGATGTACCGTGCAGCCGTGGAAGGCATTGTCGGGGTTCGCCGGGCAGGCACCGTGTTGCACATCGAGCCGTGCGTGCCGAAGGACTGGTCGGACTTCGGTGTCGATTACCGCTATGGCGGCACCACCTACTCTATCACGGTCAGGAATCCGGCGCAGGTCTGTCGTGGAGTTTGCAAGGTGACCGTGGACGGCGTGGTGGCGGCCGAGCGCTCCATCAAGCTTGTGGACGATGGAGTGCGGCATGAGGTTGTGGTCGAGATGGGTGAGACGGCGCGCGAGGTTACCGAGAATCCGGTAGCGTAGAGCCGGAGGGAGTTGAAAGAACGCCTGAGTCATTGGGGTCTGCTCCCATCTGAGTGGGTGATTGTGGACACATGTTGGGAAGGCAAGGACGCCGAAGTCGCCATCGCTGGAGCGGAACGCTCTGCGAGCACACGGATGACGCTGAGTCCCGCTAATTAGCGCTGAGAAGATTGTTGCTTAAAATGAAACGGAACACTGTCGTCTGGGACCAAAGTGCAAAAGCAGGCCAAGTTCGATGTAGAAGACCTGGATGCCCGTTCGGTTAGATCACCATCAAGGGGATTGATACTGCGATCCAGCAGCGTCGATCCGCGCGGCATCTGCGGAACCGGTGTGCCCGCGAGGCTCCTGATGACACCGCATTTGTGTTCATCATGACAACGAATAGTGTTCCCGATCACGGACTCCCCGCGATCCCGTAACGAGGTTCCCATGCTGGCGAGGACGATTGCTCCAGCGATGAGGTCCGGGTCGTGCACTTGCTGTAAATGATCGTTATTCCCGGTAGGCCAGCGGAAGGGCTGAACATTCGACTCGACTCCAACTCCCATCGTCCATGTATCGCACCACCACCCTCCTCCTGCTTTTCGGCGCCGCCGCGTGCGCGACCTCTTCGCGCGGCGTCGAGACGGTACCCACGACCACCACCTCGTCGACGTCCACGTCTTCGTCTTCCTCCAGCGGGAGTGCATCGCGGACCGTGACCACGACCGTCACGACCAATGCGCTGAACCCGCTCGGGACATACGCAATCCAGAGCGAGATCAACGCGCAGCCGGTGACGGGCATCATGACGCTCCGTGGCGACGCAGCGAACTATCTTGGCTCGATCAGCGTGCAAGGGCAGGGTGACTTCCCGATCACCTCGGGCAAGGTTTTGGACCGCACCCTGACACTCACCTTCGACACGCCGAACGGCACGGGGACGGCGAAGCTGCTCTTTGCGCCTAACAACGAGTTCACGGGTGCCTGGGAGCTCGCGGGGCAGACGGGCGCCATGACCGGGAAGCGTACGCCCTGAAATTCTTCGGCGCGCGGACGACGAAGCCCGACCCGCTTCGCGGGCGACTCGAGCTCCTTGCCGAATCGGGCGCGATCGTCGCCTCATCGCTCGAACTGGCAGACATGGTGGCTGCCGTCGCAGAGTTGATGACGCCAGCGCTCGGCGACCTCTGCGTTGTCTACCTTGCGGGCGAGGGCAGGGAGCGCGGCGAGCTCGAGCGCGCGGAGGTTCGCTGTACGAACGCCGAGAAGGCGCCCATAATCGCACGCCTCCGTGAGATGCCGACGTTCGCGGTCAAGGACGTGGCTCCCTTCTTCGGGAAGCTTGCCCGGAGCGGGGAACCTGTCCACGTCAGCACTATTCCCTCCGGCTTCTGGACGTCGCTGGCGCGCAGTGAAGAGCATCGCGTGCTTCTCGAACAGCTCGAGATCAACGAAGTTCTCGCGGTGCCGCTCGTGTCACACGGACGCACGCTCGGTGCGATGGTGCTGGCGACTGTGGGCAGCGAGCGGCGCTTTAGCAGCGACGACGTGCCGTTCGTCGGCGAGATCGCGCGGCGCGTGGCATCGGCGATCGACCACGCCCGGCTTCACCAGAAGGCAACGGATGCGGCGCGGCGCAGCGATGAAGCGCGTGCCGTCAGCGACACGATGCTTGCGGCCGCGCCGATCGGGTATCTTCAACTCGATACGGCGCTGCAAATCGTGCGCGTGAGCGAGACCATGGGCGAAATGCATGGGCTCGACGGTGAGGACCATGCAGGCAAGTCGCTCCCCGTGCTGCTTGGCAGGACGGGCGAGATCCTGGAGGCGCCGTTCCGCGACGCGCTCGAGGGAAACCGCGCGATCAATGGGGTGCAGGTCGACGTGCGGCTGGCGGGCTTTGGTGGTGAGCAGCGAAACCTCCTGCTGAACGTCTATCCACTGCGGGACGACCGGGGCGTGGTGACCGGCGTGGCCGGCGTGACGATGGACATGACCGACAGCGTGCGGGGCCGCCGCATGCTGGCGTTTCACTCGGAGGCGAGCCGCCAGCTGTCGGAGACGCTCGACCTTGCGAGCACCGTTGCGCGCCTGGCGCGCCTGTCGTTAGGCATCTTCGCCGACTATTCCGCAGTCCTGCTGCGCGGTACGAGCCAGCACGGACCCGAGATTGCCGACGCGCACGTGGATCCCGATTTCGTCTGCCCGGCCAGCCTTCAGGCGGCGTGGCTGAGGAGCGCAGAGCGCGGACGGCTCGCGGAGGTCCTCCTGCGCGAGCGGCCCATCCTGCTCAACGATCTCCATGGCGAGGACGAGCGGGACGATGCGCTCGACGAGGCCATCACCGAGCTGGATGCCCGGGCAGCGCTGCTGGTGCCCCTGTCGGTGCGAGGGGCGACGATCGGCGCACTGGTGTTCATCCGGTCGAGCGTTGCACGGCCGTACGACTCAAGCGAGTTGGCACTGGCAGAGGAGATCAGCCGTCGCGCAGCGGTCGCCGTGGACAATGCACGGTTGTACCGGGAAACGGAGCGCGCGAACCGCGCCAAGGCCGACTTCCTCGCAACGATGAGTCACGAGCTGCGCACACCGCTGAATGCCATTGCCGGCTACGCAGAGTTGCTGGAGCTGGGACTGCATGGTCCGGTGACCGACCTCCAGAAGGAGGATCTCCGTCGCATCCACCGGAACCAGCGGCGCCTGCTCGGCCTGATCAACGACATTCTCAGCTTCGCGAAACTCGAGGCGGGGCGTGTGCCCTTCCATATCGTCACAACCCGGATCTCGACGCTGCTCAACAGCCTCGAGGAAGTGATCGGTCCGCAGGCACGATCGAAGGGCGTGGAGTACGAGTACGTCAGTTGTGATCCATCCATCACGGTGCGGGTGGATCACGACAAGCTTCAGCAGATCGCAACGAACCTGCTTTCGAACGCCATCAAGTTCACGCCACCCGGAGGGCGGGTGACGATGAGCTGCACGACGGAAGGCGAGCGTGTTCTGGTTCGGGTGCGTGACACCGGGGTGGGCATCGCCGTGGAGCAGTTGGAGACGGTGTTCGAGCCCTTCGTGCAGGTGGAGACGGGACTTTCGCGCTCAGCGGAAGGGACTGGCTTGGGGCTGGCGATCAGTCGCGAGCTTGCGCGCGCCATGGGTGGAACGCTGAGCGTCACTTCTGAAGTTGGCGT
>JBKJKH010000146.1:0-3591 GCA_046597595.1 Gemmatimonadaceae bacterium | reverse complement strand
CGCTGGCGCACGAGCCGCTCCTCGTCCGTAAGCTCGCCCTTCTGGAGATACAGCTGGTCGTTGACGCGCGCGGCAAAGCCACCCAGACGCATCGAAAGGCCTTTCACGATCTGGAGTTCGACGTGCCCGTTCATCGCGAGGCGGTAGAAGTCCGGCTGCGTCGGATAGCTGCTGGCCGAGAGCGAGACGTTGGACGAGCCCCACTGCTGCTTCATGCGCAACCCGACCAGCAGCTGGTGAAAGAGCAGCGTTTCCTCGAGCTTGTCGTACAGTGTTATCTCCTGATAGCGGAAGGCGCGGGGACCGATCAGGTAGAGGAACGTGAGCTGGCGTCGCGTGGCTTGCGCATACGGGAAGAGGTTGTACTCGATCGCCGGCGCGATGGTGGCTGACAAGCGCTGGTTCTGGTAATCGCTGCGGCCGATGCTCGTGTAGCCGCCGGCCGTCCAGTGGGTGCTGATGCTCTTCCCTATCTTGGCCTGGCCAGCCACCGAACGCTGGTAGTTGTAAAAGGTGCGATCGGTCAACTCGAATCGCGTGGCTCTGTACGAGTTGTTCAGCTCGAGCTCCACCTTCCACTGTTCCGTGATGCGATTCGCCTCGATGTTGCCGAACAGGTTCAGCGAACCGTACGATGCCTCGCCATTCCCGAAGGCGTCTCCCCCAACCTGGAATGTCCAGAAGTTCCAGGGATCGCGGATCGCCGCGCGCGCGGCGCCCTTCGGCTTTTCGTACCGAATGTCCATCTGCTTCGCGACGGACGTCGTGGCCGCAAACCGCACCAGCCCCAGTTTGAACAGCTTCGCGATGCCGCTGCGTGTCGCGTCCTGCGACTCATTGGGCACGGAATTGTAGCGCAGCGAATCCCGCACGCCGGCAAAGCGCCGCGCACCCAGGAAGGCGATCGAGTACTCCGTGCCGCCCCCACCAGTGCCGATCGCGGTCACCAGCAGGTGCACGTCCGCATCGGCGCGGTCGCGCACCCAATTCACGAAGGCGACCTGTTCGAGGAAGTACTCGCGATCGCACCCGCGCGACTCGCAGTCGAGATAGACGCGCACGGCGTCTGTCTGGTCGGCAACGCGGGTGCTGTCCTGAGCTCCCGCCCGCACGGACAGCGCCATGACTGACGCGACACAACACATAACCTGCGCCCAACGCATGCAATGCTCCTCGAAAGGTCTGCGGTATGATGCCGCTACTCGGCGGATTGTTGCTGATCCCGGCTGTCCAGCGTTCCCAACTCGCGGCGCACGCGGGATGCGCGCCAGTAAATGCTCAACGCGTACACCACGTAAATAACCGCCGTGGCGATGTACGCCGCGTGATAGTACCCGGCATTGCTCGGCGGCATCAGGACCCCGATTCCAGATCGAGTGCGAGATCACGCAGCGTGGCCAGCCGGTAGCGCGCGCGCATGAGCGCAACGAACAGCAGCAGGAATGCTGCGAACCCCATGAAAAACGTCTTCTGCATCTCGGCGGGCATGGACGGCGCGCTCGGCTTCAGCACGATCGGCATCGGATGCAACGTACGGAAGAGATAGACGCTGAGGTGGATAAAGGGCACCAGGACCACCGCCAGCAGGCCAATCACCGCCGAGTAGCGCGCTCGTGCCTCGCGATCATCCACCGCCCCGCGCAGCACCAGGTAACTCAGGATGATGAACCAGAGGAAGAGCGTCGCAGTCAGTCGCGCGTCCCACGTCCACCACGTTCCCCAGATCGGCTTGCCCCAGAGCGGCCCCGTGACGAGCACCACACTGGTGAATGCCAGCCCCACCTCGGCCGCGCTTTCCGCGACGCGATCGAGCTTCTCGTCGCGCAGCCAGAGATAGAGTCCGCTTGCCACCGCCAGCAGCCCGAAGGCGACATACAGCGCGATGAACGCGGACGTCGCGTGGACATAGAGAATCTTCTGCGCGGCACCCTGCCGCGCCTCCACGGGCGTGAACGCGATGGCGCGCACAAACGTCGCCGCGACGGCCGCGAACGCGACGAAGAGCAGCACGTCGACCCCACCTTCACGCTCCGGACCACGGACGTCGGACTTCAGGCTCATTCCTCGAGAGTAAGCGGGAAGACAAGCGTACAGACGAACAGGAACACCAGGTCGAACGCGCCGAGCAGTTGCAGCCATGGCGCCGCCTCGCTCGCGGGCCGTCCGGCGAGCACGCGTGACGTGGCCTGCGCCGCCGGCATTACGATCGGTACGAAAAAGGGCAATGCAAGCATCGGCAGCAACAGCTCAGCCATTCGTGTGTTCGCCGCGACGGCGCTGAACAGCGTGCCGACCGTCACCAACCCGATCGCCGCAAGCAGGAGGATCCCCATCAGCGGGAGGATGCCCTGCGCTGGCGTGGCGTTGTAGAACAATGCAACGGCCGGCACCGAAACAGCCTGCACCGCGAGCACAAAGAGGAGATTCGCGAGTGCCTTCCCCGCGAACAGCGCCTCGCGCGGGACTGGCGACGCAAGCAGGCCATCCAGCGCCCGATCGGCATGCTCTACCGCGAATGATCGGTGCAGCCCGAGAAGACCGGAAAAGGTGAAGATCACCCACAGCACCCCGGGCGCGAGGTCCGCCGCCGGTATCGCGGTTGGGTCCCAGGCAAAGTAAAAAATGACAATCGAGAGGAGCGAGAAGACCGTCGCCGAGAGAAACGCACTGCGCGTACGAAACTCGATCGCAAGGTCTTTTCGCGCGATGAGGAGCGCGGCGCCGATCATGGAGGGCGGTGTCGCACGCGTATTCGTCACGCGACGCTCCCACGCCTGCGATACTCCGCGGCAAAGAGAGCGGCATCCAGGTTGGCCGTGGCGGCGATGCTCTCCATGCGACCCGCTCGCATGACGCCCGCATGCGTGGCTACCGCCAGCCCTTCCTGAACGTTGTGCGTGACGAGCAGCATCGTCGCGCCAGCATCGCGCAGTTCGCGCAACATGCCGGTGAGCGCCGCACTTCCCGACTCGTCCAGGCCAGTATATGGCTCATCGAGCAGGAGCACGGTTGGGTCGTGAACGACGGCACGCGCGAGCGAGACGCGCTGGCGCAGTCCACGGCTCAACAGCCGCACGGGAGTCTGCGCGCGATCGGCGACGCGCAGGCGCTCGAGTGCGCGATCTGCCGCGCCTCGCGCGTCATGGACGCCATAGAGTCGCGCTGCGAACAGCACGTTCTCATGCGCCGTCAGGGCATCGTAGAGCATGCCGTGATGCGAGACGACCCCCACGAGCTGGCGTACTTCGGCGCCTGCCGGGAGGCGCGTGCCGGAGATCTCGGCAATGCCGGCGGTGGGCTTGAGGAGTCCGGCCAGCACACGCAGGAGGGTCGTCTTGCCCGCGCCGTTCGGCCCGAAGATCGAAAGACACTCGCCGGACTCGAGGGAGAAGCTCACCTCGTCCAGGACACGCCGCCTGCCAAAGGCACGCACGAGCTTCTCGGCACGCACTGCGGCGCGCGAGGGATCAACGGGTAATGTCGGGGGAGTTGCGGCGACCACGTCTCGCGCCGCCGAGGCCGGCGTCATGCCGAAAACTACGAGGGAATCACCGGCAGTGACAGTAACCGACCCGTCCGGATGTCCGCCGG
>JBKJKH010000502.1:0-7234 GCA_046597595.1 Gemmatimonadaceae bacterium | reverse complement strand
CTATCCACCTGAGCTACAGGGGCAACGAGGCCATTTCCCCCGAGTCTAACCGGCACCTTCCCCGGAAGGCAGGCGCTGCGTGCAAGCCGGGAAAGATAGTCTTTTCGGGGCGTTGCGCATACCCGCTGAACAAAACACGGCGTAAGCGGACGGCGGCATCGTTCACATCGTCGCCGATATTAGAAACCGCGTCGACGAACGAATCACCAACCAAGCCCTGCACACAGTCTGTTACGTCGAATACGATGGCGCCCTGTACGTCCTGGGCTGCCAGTTGCTCGCGGGCATGGCTTGCGTGAAGCCGCGCGGGCCGTTGGGGGCCATCACCGGGCCGACGCCGGCAATTGCTTCATCGCCTGGTACAACAGCGGCGCCACCACTCCCATCAACGGCAGTTCGCTCGAGGGCGTTTCGCAGCGTTGCAAGTCGAAGTGGCAGAGAGTACCGACCGGCGCGCCGGCGTCGTCGCAAATCTGCACCCCGCAGTAGTAGACCACGGAGTTGTCCTGCATCCATGGAAACCGAGAGTCGCTGCGGCCATCCGCGACTTCGAGTGAGGCGCCCACACTAGGGACGATGGCGCAGTAAGTGGCGATCATGGGCGCGTCCACGCCGCGTTCGACGTCGGGCGCGAAGCGGTCGAACAGCGCCACATTGCGCAGCGTGTCGCCGTCGTAACGGTAGACCCCAGTGAAGCGATGGACCGTCCGGGCGTTCAGAAGGGCCAGTGCGGCATGCAGGCCACTGGTTCGCAGCGCCTCGGCCACTTGGGCTAGTTGGTCGGACATCGTGGGGAGGGCGCACGGGAGACAAACGGTTCGAACGATTCTTGTTCCGTCTGCGCATTATTGCAAAGACGAAGCCTGAAAACCTGCGAGTTCTCGCAGCGCGCTTCCCCTCCACGCGAATTACGCACCAGAAATCCGCCCCGAAGCTGCTGACTCTGGATCAGTTCATCAAGGAGACAAAGCAGATTTGCGGCTAGTAGCAGATTACGGACGCCCGCCTTCGCTCCCCAAGCGCCGCGCCACCGGACAGGAAGCTGAGTTCCAGCAGGAAAGTGCACCCCACCACCGTGGCGCCCAGGCGTTCCACAAGCGCGCACGCGGCCCGTGCCGTCCCTCCAGTCGCCAGCACATCGTCGACGATCAGCACCCGTGCCGCCGAGTCGCACGCGTCGGCGTGGATCTCGAGCGCGTCGTTCCCATACTCGAGGGCATAGTCCAGTCGCTCGGTGCGCGACGGCAGCTTCCCCGGCTTCCGGATCGGCACCAAGCCCAGTCCCAGCGATAGCGCGATCGGAGCACCGAGCAGGAATCCCCTGCTCTCGATCGCCGCCACGAGTGTCACGCCCGCATTACGAAAGGGGGCGGCCATCAACTCCGTCGCATCGCGGAAGAGTGTTGCATCAGCCAGCACCGGCGTGATGTCCTTGAATTGCACGCCGGGTCTCGGGAAATCCGCGACATCGCGAATGGCGGCGCGAATTGTAGCGCGGATGTCTGTCGCGGTCATGTCTTCAGGACGGCGAACGGAAGCGGGAGCGGCGCCGCATCATCCACGGCCACGCGCCGCACATCGCTCACACTCGAACCAGGTGGTCCTGCGCGCAGCATTTCGACCAACCCATCAATCGAGGCCGCCGTTCCCTCGACCATGACCTCGACACCGCCGTCCGCCGTGTTACGCACCCATCCTGCGAGTCCCCAGCGCCGGGCTTTCTCGCGAGTGAACCACCGGAATCCCACGCCCTGGACCCGGCCCCTGATCTCGAGTCGTACACGGTCGCTCATTCGCTAAAGCCATGCGCCCCAAGAAGGGGAACGAAGCGAACCGCGAGAATATCGCGTTCCTCCGTAAGGTCACCGCGGCGCGTCACCATCTTCAGCATCTGCTGCTCGCGGTCGCCGACGGGAGCCAGCAAGCGTCCACCGTCGGCAAGCTGCTCCAGCAAGGGCGCCGGAATGGACGGCGAGGCGGCGCTGACGAGAATCGCATCGTAGGGCGAATACGCCCGCCACCCGATGGTCCCATCACCCAGTAGCAGCGACACGTTGTTGACACCCGTCTGCTGCAGAATCTCTCGCGCGCGGTCGAGCAGCGGCGCCACGCGTTCGATCGAGAAGACCTGCGACGCCAGGTGCGACAGCAACACCGTCTGATAACCCGTCCCGGTGCCGACTTCCAGGACGCGTTCTTTTCCTGTGAGCTTCAGTTCCTGGAGATAGCGGGCGTGCACCGATGGCTGCGAGATCGTCTGGCCGTTCCCGATCGGCAGCGAGGAGTCTTCATACGCGCGATGGCGCACGCCTGTCGGCACGAACAGGTGTCGCGGTGTCTGGTCGAACGCGCGCAGCACAGCGAGATCGGTGATCCCGCCATCCTGCAGCGTCTCGACGAGCCGGCGGCGGGCGCCGCGGAACTCGTGCTCTACGGCTCCCGCCACCAGAGCTCCGGCGCTTGAAGGATCGAATGGTGCGTCAGGTCCAGATGGAGAGGCGTGATGGAGATATAGCCGTCACGCACCGCCTGAAAGTCGGAGGTCGCATCCCCACGCCACTCGGCCGAGCCTCCGCCAATCCAGTAGATCTGCCGCCCCCACGGATCCTTCATGGGCTTGAGGGAGTCGGAGTAGTTGCGACGGCCGAGGCTCGTGAGCCTCGCGCCCTTGATCTCGGCCGACGGCAAGGGCGGCAGATTCACGTTGAGCAGCGTATCTGCGGGGAACGTGGCGAGCGAGGTGAGGTGCTGCAGCAACCAGGTCAGCGTTTCGACCTGCCGGTCGAGCATGGTCACGTCGGCGCGCAGGTCACCGCCGGCAAAGGAAATTGCGATGGAGGGGACGCCTAACGCCAATCCCTCCATGGCTGCGGCGACGGTGCCGGAATACAACACATCCTCACCCATGTTCTGGCCATGATTGATGCCGCTCAACACGAAGTCGGGCTTGTCCGGCATCAACGCCTCGATGGCGAGCATGACGCAGTCCGTGGGGGTCCCATCCACCTGCCACCGGCGCTCTCCCCGCTTGATGGGCCGGATCGGATGGTGGAGGGTCAGGGAATGACTCGTTGCGCTCTGCTCGCGATCGGGCGCGACCACCGTGATCTCCCCGAGCGGCTCCGCCGCGCGCACCAGGCAATCAAGTCCGTGCGCAAGGATACCGTCGTCGTTACTGCAGAGAATACGCATCGAGAGTGTTGAATGAAAATGCCACGGCAATCGTGACGGTCATTTGCGAAACGCCCAGATTGTCCGGACGACCTTCGCGCCGTCCTTGATCAGCCGGAAATGGCTCGGTGCGCCGTAGATCGTGGGGACCGGAACGGAAGATATTCGAAATCCCGCGCGCGCGGCGAGCACGAGGAACTCGGTCTCGAACTCATAGCCGTTTCCTTCGGGTCGCACGGCCTCGGCGACCCTTCGTGTAAACGCGCGAAAGCCTGACTGCGCGTCCGTGATCTCGACGCCGGCAATGAGGCTCAGCGCCGTACTGGACGCGTGGTTCGTGAACCGGCGGTGCACCGGCATTGCAGACCCGCCACGTGCGCGCGCGCCGATCACGACGTCCGTGTCGTCGAGCGCGGCAAACAATCGTGGCAGTGCGGACGGGTCATGCTGCCCATCCGCATCGAGCGTCGCGATGTGCGTCGCGCCATCGGCAAGCGCACGGGCGATGCCCGTCCGCAACGCGGCACCCTTCCCCTGGTTCGCCACATGCCTGACGACAACGGCTCCTGCGCCACGTGCGACGTGCTCCGTGGAATCGGTGGACCCGTCATCCACGACGAGCACGGTTGCCGCATTCCGGCTCTGCGTGACAACGTCCGCAAGTGTCGCGGCGGCCTGAAACGCCGGCACCACAACCCAGCGGTCCGGGTGCGTCACGCCGGTTCGTCCCGCGCCGTGTCGTCGTCAGGAGGCCGCTTCCCTTCCAGCATCTCGAGCAGCGTGCGCAACTCACCTTCGACCGCCTCCAACCCTTCACGCCCCAGCGCGGCCCGCGCCGCGCCGCGCAATCCCCCGCCCTTCCGCTGCTCATCCACTTTCTGCCGCGCACCGTCGATGGTGTATTTCTCGGTGTACAGCAAGTGCTTCACGAGCATGATCAACTCGATCTCGCGCCGCTGATAGACGCGGTTCCCGGATCGATTCTTCGCCGGGTTCAGGAACCGGAACTGGCTCTCCCAGTACCGCAGCACATGCGGCTTGAGGCCGGTGAGCGTGCAGACCTCGCCGATGGAGAAGAACTCCTGGATTGGTTCCGCGCTCATTGATCGAGCTCCGTGCGCAGTTCGCGTGTCATCAACGCGCCCATGGCCTCGCGAGGTGGCTGATTCTCAAACAGGATTCGATGGACCGCCGCGACAATCGGCATCTCCACACCAGCGCGTCGTGAAAGCGCCAGCGCATTTTTCGCGTTCGTCACGCCCTCCGCAATGGTGTCGCGGCCGGCAATGGCCTCCTCGAGCGTCGCGCCCTGGCCTATGCGCTCGCCCACCGCGTGATTGCGACTGATCGGTCCCGTGCACGTCAGCACGAGGTCTCCCAGTCCGGCCAGCCCGGCAAAGGTCGCGGCCTCCGCGCCCAGCGACACGCCGAGCCGCGTCATCTCCGCCAGCCCACGCGTGATGAGCGCCGCGCGCGTGTTGTATCCGAGGCCGAGGCCATCCGAAATTCCAGCCGCCACGGCCATGACGTTCTTGAGCGCGCCCCCCAGCTCCACGCCGAGGACATCGTGATGCGAGTACACGCGGAACTCCTGGCTGCTGAACGCGCGCTGGACGAGCTCCGCCGCAGCAGGATCGACACTCGCGGCCACAACCGCGCTGGGGTGGCGCTCCGCCACTTCACTTGCGAAGCTCGGTCCCGAGAGCGCAACAACGCGCGCCGAAGGGAGCTCCGCCTGCACGACATCCGTCATCACCAGCAGCGTCTCCGGCTCCAGGCCTTTCGACGCGACGGCGAGAACGGCATCGTCGCGCACATGCCCTTCGGCGGCACGCAGGACCGTGCGCAGCGCGTGCGACGGAGGCGCGAGCGTCACCAGTTCTGCATCGGCGACGGCGAGCGACAGGTCGTCGGTCGCACGCAACGAGGCCTCGAGCACGTGTCCGGGAAGAAAATGCGTATTCTCGTGCCGCGCATTGATCGACTCCACCACGTCCGCTTCGCGGGCCCAGAGCACGACGTCGTGCCCGTTCCGCGCGAGCAGGTTCGCCAGCGCAGTGCCCCATGCGCCTCCGCCAATCACCGCGGCACGCATCAACTCCCTCGCACGGCGACCGAGACCACCACGGCGAGGAGCGTGATGCCGACGGCCATGCCGAGCATGGCGATGCCACCAAGCTGGCCGGGCGTGCCGAAACGATTCTCCTGCCCGCGCACGAGCCGCGTCATGTTGTGCCGGTGCGTCCAGAAGACGAACGCGGCAATCATCACGCTCAACGGGAATACCGGTGTCGCCGAACCGAGCGTAATAAAGATTGAAACCACGAGGACGAGCGCGGCGGTGAGTGAACCCATCGACACGAAACCGGTTGCCGCGAGGATGACCGCGAACGCCACGATTGCAAGCAGCGCCGCGACCGGCGCGAGCGCAGAGAACACTCCGGCAGCAGTCGCCACTCCCTTCCCGCCTCCCTTCCCGCCGAGGTAGATCGGCTTGTAGTGCCCAAGGATTGCGGCGACCCCATAGGCGATTGCCCAGCCGGTCTTCGCGGTCGTGTCCATCATCCCGGGGAAAAGCGCAACGGGCACCGCACCCTTCGCCATGTCGAACAGGTAGACGGGCAATCCGGTTTTCCAGCCGAACATCCGCCACGCGTTTGTCGCGCCGAGATTGCCCGATCCATGCGTGCGCAGGTCCGTGCCGTGCAGGCGCCCCGCGATATACGCCGCCGGAATCGACCCGAGGAGATAGGCGGCGACGAACCCGACGAAAGGATGCACGACGTCTTACTCGGAGCCGCGCTTGCTCTTCATGATCACGCGCAGCGGATTGCCACTGAATCCCCATGACTCGCGGAAGCCGTTGTGCAGGTAGCGCACGTAGTGCTCCTGCACGAGGTCGGGATTGTTGCCGAAGACCGCGATCGCCGGCGGTGATGTTTCCACCTGCGTGGCGTAGTTGAGCTTCACTTCACGGCCGGCCGCCTGCGGCGGCTGGCGACGCGCGATCAGCTCCCCGAGCACTTCGTTCACTTCAGCCGTCGGGATGCGCTTGTGCCGCTCTTTCTCAACCTCGAGCAGCACGTCGAACAGCTTGGTGGCGCGCTGTCCGGTCAAGGCAGATGTGAAGAGGAAGGGCACGAACTTGAGGAACGGCGCCTTCTCCCCCGCTTCCTTCTCGAACTTCGCCGCCGTGTTGTTCTCCTTCTCCTTCAGGTCCCACTTGTTTACGACGATGATCAGCGAGCGCCCGGCGTCCCACGCCAGTGCGGCAATCTTGAGATCCTGGTTGTGCAGGCCCTCGACGGCGTCGATGAGCAGGACGCAGATGTCGGCGCGCTCGATGGCGCGGCGCGAACGGAGCGACGAGTAGAATTCGATGCCGTCGTCGACGCGTGACTGGCGACGCAATCCGGCGGTGTCGATGAAGACGAGATCGCGACCGTGATAGCGAAACGGCGTGTCGATCGCATCGCGCGTTGTGCCGGCGACGTCCGACACCACAAGCCGCTCTTCGCCAAGCAACTTGTTGACGAGCGATGACTTGCCGACGTTCGGGCGCCCGACGACGGCCACATGGAGCGCCGTCTTGTCGTCCGGCACCACCGGCGGAATGCGCTGCACGATGACATCGAGCAGGTCGCCCGAGTTCTTGCCGTTGCCGGCGCTGACCGGAGCCGGATCGCCCATGCCGAGCTCGAAGAACTCGTACCAGTCCGTCGACGTGGGTTCATCAACCTTGTTCACGACGACGAGGGTCGGCACACGCGCCTGCCGCAGCAGGTCGGCGATCCGCAGGTCACTGGGGTGCAGTCCCGCCTTCGCGTCGACAACGAAGCAGAGGAGATCCGCCTCTTCGATGGCCTGGGTCACCTGCCGCCGGATGGCAATGTCCATCGGCAGGTTGGGGTCGTCCACCAGGCCACCCGTGTCGACGAGATAGAACGCTTGCCCGTTCCACTCGGCCTTCCCGAAATGCCGGTCCCGGGTCGTGCCCGCCTCCTCGCTCACGATCGCGGAGTTCTTGTCGTCTCCGATGATGCGATTGAACAGCGCACTCTTG
>JBKJKH010000402.1:0-4300 GCA_046597595.1 Gemmatimonadaceae bacterium | reverse complement strand
GTACGCGCTACCCGAGCCGTTCTTCGTGCTCGCCACGCAGAACCCGATCGAGCACGAAGGGACGTATTCCCTTCCCGAAGCACAGCTCGACCGATTCATGTTCGAATTGCGCGTCGGATACCCTTCGATCGAGGAAGAAGAACGCATCGTCGCGACCACTACCGGCGCTGCCGGCGGTGACATCACGCCGGTCCTGACCGCGGATCAGATTCTCGAGATGCAGCGGCTGGTGCGCCGGCTTCCGGCGCCGCCATCGCTCATCAAGTACGCGGTGCAACTCGCGCGTTCGACACGCCCTGTCGAACCCGGCGTCTCCGCCGATGTGAAGAAGTACATCAGCTATGGTGCGGGGCCGCGCGCCTCGCAGTATCTCGTGTTGGGCGCGAAGGCGCGCGCGGCGATGGATGGCCGTTCCGTTCCGGACCTCGACGATGTGCGCTCGGTCGCGTTGAGCGTGCTGCGTCACCGGCTCGTGGTGAACTTTCAGGCCGAGGCGGAAGGGATTCCCATTGAGCGCCTGCTCAACCTGGAGGAGGCGAAGCGCCGTTAGGCGCTCCGCGTCCCTGCCGGGCTACTTGCTCCAGGGCGGCTTCACGCCGTTCATGCGCGCGTAGGCGATGAGTTGTCCCAGGTGTTCGTGCAGGTCGCCGGCCATCCGGAACGACGTCTCGACAATGGTCCGGTCGCCGCCGAAGAGCTTTTGTGTCCCCGTGAGTTTCGCCTCGTCCATGCCGGACAACGCCTGCCTCGTGAACGCGAAGCTTTCCTTCAGGTGCTTGAGCACTTCGGCCTTGGACGACATCGCCTCGAACTTCTTGAACGCCTCGCGCCCGCGGCCGACGACGGGCGATGGCGCTGCCCCGTACGCCATGGGGGCATAGACGTAGTACTCACTCGAGATGTGCTGCAGCGTTTCGGCGATGGAGCGCACGCCGGGCGCGGGCCGCCAGGAGTACTTGCCCTCCGGTATGGCTTCTGCCAACGCGACGAACTTGGCTTGAAGCGAATCCAGATCACTGGTGAATCGTGAGCGGATCTCCATGGCCGTGGCGCGATCGGGCATTGGCGTGGTCATCTGCGCGGTTGCGACGCGCGGTCCTGCGAGCAGCCCGACGAGGAGCGGGAGTGATCGGAATACCGGGGCGGCGCTGAACGGGGAGTGGCTCATGGGGCGTTCCTCTGGGTGAGTGTGGGCTGCGCTGCTGACGCAGTGATGCGGTTTTGGTGCGTTACGCCGGACGAAGGTTGCCTGGTCCGGTGGTGGTTGGGATGGGCGGTCGGTTGAGACCGTGTTCGTGCCATGGGGTCGTGACGAAGCCCTTGCGGGCAATGAATGCGCGGGGTGGTATTGCGGTTCCCGGCCCCTTCGCTGACGCAGCGCTGACGGCGCGCTGACGCTGGCGGGCTTTTGTCCGTGCGCATGCTGACGGGCGGGCGGGAGGGGGAGGTTTGAAGCACTGGCGCGCATCACGCTCAACGAAGGTGCGGGGATGGCTAAGGCACTGATGAAGTCGTTGGTTCGCCTGTGCACCTTGGGCGAGGCGGTTATCGAGATTGGCGATCGTCGGTACGGTCCCGATGCGGAGCTGGTGTTCGCGAGCACCCTGTATCTGGCGTCGCATCGTGGCCGGCGTATTTCGCGCCAGACGCTGTTGGATTTGTTCTGGCCTCGCGTGCGGGACGACAACCGCCGGCACAACCTCCGGCAGCTTGTCTACAAGCTGCGCAGTGTGGGCATCCCCTGCGAGTCTGATGCGACGCATGTGACGTTGCGGGACGGGGATGTTGTGGCGGACTACGACACGTACTTCACGCCGCGGGTAGCCGAGCCGGAGGCGGGGCGCCTCGAGGCGCCGTTCGGGGAATTTCTGTGCGGCTATCATCCCGGGATTTCGCCGGGCTATGCGGAGTGGGTCGAGCATCGACGCGCGGAGGTGCATGCGCAGATGCGGCGCGTGCTGCTGGCGTCGGTGAGTACGCTGAAGCAGCGTGGCGACTGGCAGGAGGTGGAGCGTGTGGCGCGTCGGGTGCTGGAGATCGATGCGTTGAACGAGGAGGCGACGCTGGCATTAGCGGAGGCGACGGCCATGAGCGGGAGCAAGGTTGCGGCGGTCGCGATGCTGGATCGGTATGTGGAGGAGTTGGGGCCGGGGGCAACGGAGATTCGGCTGCCGGCGGCTGTGTTGAGAAGGAGAGTGATGAACGCACAATCTGGCATTGCGGATTCAGCAGTCGCGGACCTACCTCTAATTGGCCGATCTGATGTGGTCGCGACTCTCTCCGGGTTGCTGAGGCGGACTCGTAGCTCAGACTCAGAATCGGTTTGGCTCTCCGGTGAACCCGGGATCGGCAAATCTCGTGTCGCTCGCGAGATTCAGCTACTCGCGGCGCTTGAGGGGTTTCAACTCTGCATTGCGCGCGCTGACAACTTTGGACGGCAACCCTTTGGCTTGATTGGTACCATCTGTGGTCAGGTGTTGCAAATGCCTGGCTCACTGGGCGCTTCAACAGCGTCGTACTCGGCGTTGACGAGATTCGCCGCGGGCGATTCCCCGACTAAAGATGATCTTCGGCCGTCCTCCCAAGAGACCGAGTCAGTGCTGGCAGTAGCACTGCTGGACGTCCTTCGCGCCGTATCGACTGAACGCCAGTTGGTTGTGCTCGTCGACGATGCGGATCGCTTAGAGCCGGCTTCGTCGCGCGCGTTAACACAGCTTGCTTCGAACATTTCCGGTTCGCGGACGTTGATTATCGCGCTCGGACGAAGAAATAGTTACGACGGAGTGAAGCGCGATTTCATCAATCTCAGACTTGGCCCGTTATCAAATACTGAAAGCGAGACGTTACTGCAGTCCTCTCTACCGACTTTGCCAGATCACGCTCGTTCACGCTGCATTACGATGGCCGCCGGCAATCCGCTGTTTTTGCGGGAACTCGCCAATCATTATCGCGTTCACGGCGATATCGCGCGACTACCTGAGAGCATTCAGAAAGCGCTAGAGCACTCACTCGGTCAAGTGGGCGAAACGCCGTTGCAGGTACTCCAGGCAATCGCACTCCTCGGCGGGCACTCGAGCTTGGACTCACTTGAGTACACGCTCGGGATCAGCGCCTCCTCGATGCTGTCCTGTATCAACGCACTAGAGGATGCGGGGTTGCTTTTGTCGACGACACTCGAGCTACGACATCCGACTATTGGCGAACTGGCTACCGCTAAGCTTGGCGCGAACGCATCTAGGCTTCTGCACAGACGGATCGCCCTTGCTCTCGAACAGTCGCTCAACAAGGTTGGCAAACCTGCACAACTAGCGGAGTGCATGGCACATTGGCGGGAGGCGCATGACAGCGAACACTTCGCTGAAATCGCCCGACGCTACGCCACTTCGTTGCTTAATATCGGGTTGCCGCAGGAAGCGGTGGCGTGCCTTCAAGAGGCAGCGGATGTGGCCGACGACGCAAGGCTGAGAGTTGCGGTGCTGGAGCAGCTCGTGGAAACGCACGCTCTGACGGGACAATGGGAAGAGGTGTTGGGTGTGTGGGTAAGAATCGCTGCACTTGAACGGCTGACAAATAGATTGTGCGATTCTCATTCTGCAGCGGAATTGTCGGCCATCGAAGCTCAGTGGCACCTTGATGCCGAACCGACGCCTGCGCTAGCTCGTATCCTTCGCTGCGTCGCGGACCAGCGTTGCGAGGTGGAACACCGGCTACACGCTCTCGCACTGGGACAAGCATTCGCAGACAACGCTGGGGACTGGTCGCTAAAAAAGTCTCTTCATGAGATAGCTCACGCTTTAGTTCCGACCAACGCTAATGAGTTGGCGCTCCAACAACAGGCAGAAGTGATCTACTACACGTCAATTGAGGACGAGACGCTCGCCGGGGAAGTGGCCGCCGATCTTGTAAGAACGGCGGCGCGAGTAAGCGCACACGGCGTGCGACTTCGGAGCTTACGCCACGCATCGACCGCATTGCGCACGTTTGGCAAGTCAGTAGAAGCGGAACAATTGCTTCTTCAAGCAGCGCAGGATGCCCTTTCCCACGGATTGAACGACCAGGCCGCGCTTTCTTACCTGTATCTCACAACTTCCGCGCTTACGGCGAGTGACGTTGTCCGAGCTGAAGAATACCTAAACAGGGCCGTCTCACTCGATACGCTCGCGGTGGACCAAGTTGCGATATCTCAAGTCCGCCTCGCACGCGCACGTATCGCCCTTATGCGCGGTGATTCGCGCTCTGCTATTGCCGCGCTTCCCTCCCGCGAAGAAATATTAGACCGCAAGACACTTCGTGATCGGTC
>JBKJKH010000330.1:0-4460 GCA_046597595.1 Gemmatimonadaceae bacterium | reverse complement strand
CCCTGTTGCGGGAAGGAGTGCGATCGCAACGGCACTCGCGCGACAGAGGGTGCCGCACCGCCAGCCATCGTCGAGGCTGTGCCGCTTGTTGATCCGGACGAGCGCATAGCTCGCCACTCCACCGCCCACCGTGCCGCCTAACGACGCGAGATAGGATCCCGTCGCGACGCCTCGCGAGCCGACTGCGGACACGCCCAGCGCCCCCAGAAGAGCGGCTCCGCTCCCCGCGCCGACCCGGGCCACTGCCGATGCCGTTGCTTCCGACGCACCAAAGGTTCGAGCGACCTGGCGGGAGAGCAGCCCTCCCGCCACAAACCCGACGGGAATCAGCAGCGTGCCGACAGTCAATTGTCCGGCAATGCGCGCAGCGCCGATAGGCGGCGCGGCGGTTTGGGCAGTCAGCCGAGCACTGCACAGGGACACCGCGCACATCGCGACCACGCCACTCAGGCCCAGGATGCGCCTCATCCTCGCTTGCCGCCCTCGGCCCGCTTCGCCAGGTCCTCCAGCTTTGTCGCCGCTTCCTTGAGAACTGCACCCATCTGCTTAATCAACTCAGTGTTGTCTGTATGTTTTGATGCTGCGCCGTAAGTGGCGCGAGCAACGTCCCCAAATGCAGAGTGAACCTCGCGCATTGCATCCCCGAAGAAACCGCCGCCAAAGCGCGCGATCCGCTCGAAGATGTCCTCTACGGTGTCCTTGTGCTCCGCCAGGTACGCTCTTCCCGCATCAGTAATCTCGAAAACCTTCCGGCCGCCTTCCTCAGGAACCGCTCGGGCGTACCCGAGATCCTCCAGCATGGAAAGGGTTGGATACACGGTACCTGGGCTGGGAGAGTACGCACCGGCGAATCGCTCCTCGAGCTCCTTGATCACCTCGTACCCGTGGCGAGGCTTCTCCTCGAGCATCCGGAGGATCACATACTTCAGATCTCCCTGTTCAAACACCCGGCCGCGACCGCGCGGCCCGCGACCACCACCCGACCAGAACGCTCCTGGTCCGGACGCGTCGAATCCCCACCACCCGCCGCCCTGACGCCCGCCGAAAGAGAAAGGCTCCCCAGAACTCCCACAGCGGCTCCAGTGTCCGTGCATACATCCTCCGTTGGAAACGAGCTAACGATATATCGAACATGTGAAGATATGTCGCCGATATATCGCCAGCGCAACCCCTATCCGGAGCCCTCGTCTCCTTCCTTCAACCATTCCGGCGACGGCGGAGCCTGCTCCTTGCTCTCCTCGGACTCCGGCACCCCGGGATCCAACGCGTGCGCGCGGGCTGGGAGCGGATCCGAAAAACTCGCGCGTTCAGGCTCATCCGCAGCGCTGCTCGGAACTCCCGGCACCGCATGGGTTCCTATCGCAGGGTTCGAGTCCGCGTCGCCGTTCTCAGGGCGCACGCTACCGGCCAATCGTTTTTGGCTGTCGCCATCCATTCTCCACTCCTTCTCGGAGGTTGATCGATCCATCACTCGCGCCACACTGTGCAGTTCACTGTACGCACGTCGAGCGTACGCACGTCGAGCAATTTTCACGCTCATGCCAGTCTGTCTGGCGCATCGACCGGATAATACAATTCGCGTGTCCACCCACTTAATGACGCCCATGCACCTCTCCTTCGTCCGTCCACGCGTGCTCGCATTCGCCGCCCTCGCGGCTGCCATCGCCAGCACTCCACTCCTGGCGCAGCGCCGGGAAACCGGTGCGTTCGTCGTGCGCCTCGGTAACGACACGATCGCGCTCGAGCAATACGCCCGCGTCGGCAACCGCATCGAAGGCGACTTGCTTTCCCGCGTCCCGGCCACGCGCCTCTTTCACTGGGTGATCACCGTCTCCAAGGCCGGGCTGCCACAGAAAGTCGAGTACTTCCCGCGTAACCCTGATGGCACGACCAATCCGCGTGGCGCGCAGTCCATCACGCTGACCTTCGCGCCCGATTCGATCACCCGTGAAACAAAGTGGGTCGATAGTGTGCAGGTGCGTCGGCTTGCAAACGACGGCACGGTCTTGCCTGCGTTTGGCACCGCGCTCGCAACGTACGAGCTGGGTACGCGCTGGATGCGCTTGGCGAAGCGCGACAGTGCTGGCATTCGCTTCATGGGAGTGAATGCGGCGCAGTTGCCCAACCCGCTGGCGCTGCGGATGTGGCGCGATTCCGCGCGCCTCGACTTTTTCGGGAACCCGATGCTGTTTCGGGTGGATCGCACCGGCCGCATCCTCTCGGCAGACGGATCTCGAACGACCCTCAAATTGATGGCTGTTCGCGTCCCTGCGGTCGATATCGCTCGTAACGCAGTGATGTTTGCCGCGCGCGACCGGGCTGGGGCTGCCCTCGGCGTTGCCTCGACTCGTGACACGGTGCGCGCGTCGATCGGCGCCGCTGCTCTCTGGGTGGACTACGGTCGCCCGTCCCTTCGCGGTCGAAGCGTCTGGGTGAACGGCGTCCTTGGGGACACGCTGTGGCGCACCGGCGCCAATGCCGCGACGCAGTTCAGGACAGACGTCGACTTGACGGTGGCAGGCGCCCCAGTCCCCGCCGGCTTGTACACGCTCTGGACCCACACGAAGAGCGATGGCACGTACGAGCTCGTGCTCAACCGCCAGACGGGGCAATGGGGAACTGTGTACGACAGGGCACAGGATCTGGTGCGCGTTCCGCTTACTCGTGCCGAGCTTCCGTCGCCGGTCGAGCGTTTCACTATCATGGTCGAGCCACGCGGCAGCGCGGGCGTCCTGAAGCTCGCTTGGGACACCACGGAACTCTCCGTCCCCATTGCGCCGCGCTGAGACTCGCGAGTGTAGCGATGTCGCGTCGCGGCGACATCGTTACCCTCGGGGCAAAACGGTCGTCGAAGACACATGACTACGTACGTCTATTATGTCGCCGAGCGTGTCGCCGGCCAGCAGGAAATGCAGCGGTTCGCAATGCCGATCCATGTCGGCCTGGTGACTGCGGGTGATCACGAAGACGCGTACGGGCTGGTTCTGGAAAACTTGAAACCGACTTTCGAGGACAGCCCGCAGCCTCTCGAGATACGCTTCGAGGCGCTGGTTCCGCCGCGCGGAGATCTGGGCGTGTGGCGACATTCAAAGCCGATCGACATGGACATTACGTTCACGAGCAAGGACTGAACGAACCGCATGTGAAGGAAGAACGCCGGCTTCTCCTTGAGAGGCCGGCGTTTCCTGTAGGAGATGCGCGGTTCGGGACGCTAGGGCTTGTCCTTCGTTACCGGCAGCGCGTCGGGAGCAGGGGACTGACTGAGCAGGCCCAGGCCCATCCCCGAAGCCTCACCTTTCGAGTTGAGGACCCAGCGAAGCACCACCGGTTCAGGTGCCTGCGAAAACGTGGACTGATACCAGTACTGCGTCCGGCCGCGCCGAAGAATCCACTTCTCTTCCATCCGCAACGTCTCGCTGCCCGCCCGGGCGGTGAACCCGTCCATCTGCTGCTGTACTTGCGCCACGCTGCTGGCCGCCTTCATCCCCGAGTCCATGTGCGCGTAGAGGCTGTCCGACATCGATGTCAGAAACCACTGCGTGTATTTGCGCGCGATCAGGAGAGAGTCCGGCGGCAGGGGAGCGCGATCGGTCTTCGGTGCCTGAGCATGCGCGACGCCTGCCGTTCCACCGGAAAGGATGGCCGCCACCAGTACACACGTAGAGAGTTTCACGAATCACCTCAATAGGGGAGTGTTACCGCCTACGCCGCGCGATGGACTCGGGTTTCAGGCGCATCCTTGCGCGAGGGCGCTGCTGAAAGTACTTTGTAATACAAAGGAGATGCCCCCATGACGCCCTCGCTTGATTCGCCGCTGGTCCGCTCCCCCTCCGACCGCGCCCTGCGACGGCGCGCGCTCGTTGGCACGATCGCCGCGCTTCCCGCGATCTATTTCGTCGGTGCGTCGGTACTCAAGTACAACCTGGGTTTCGAGTCCGCATACGACCCGATCGAGGCACTGACAGCCACGGCCGACCGGCAGCGTGTGTTCAATGCCGTTACCCCGTTCGTGTTCATTGGCGGCCTCGCGACGGCGTGGGCGTTGAATTTTTCTCCGCTGGCGCGGCTCCGAACGAGGTTCACCCGCGGGGCGGTCAATGGCCAGTTCCAGGTGCGCGCCCGTCCCGCCAACCTCTTTGTCGCGTTCGTGGCGGGCGGCACGATGGCGCTGCTGCTCGGCTACCTGCTGCTCGAAAACCTTCATCATCTTCGACACGGCACGCCGTGACGTGATCTGGCGCGCCGCGGAATAGATTGCTGGCATGTCCGCACGCCCGTACGTGCTCGCTGAGTGCACCTGGCCGATGGTGCTCGAGGCTCGAGCGGAGCTCGCCGTCCTGCCATGGGGCGCAACAGAGGCGCATAACACGCACCTCCCGTACGCCACCGACAACTACGAGAGCGAGCTGGTGGCGATCGAGGCCGCGCGACGTGCCTGGGATCGCGGCACCCGGCTCGTC
>JBKJKH010000226.1:0-3598 GCA_046597595.1 Gemmatimonadaceae bacterium | reverse complement strand
TCCGGTGCCTCGGCCAGCGGCACGTGCCCCACGTCAGGCAACACCAGCAGCCGCGCGTTCTGCATCGCCTGCGCATTGCGCGCCACCGTGTAGTGCCTGACGAGACGGTCGCGCTGACCGCACAACAGCAGTGTCGGCGCGGCAATGGCGGCAAGACGCGCTGCAGGCCACGCGAACCACTCGAATTCTCGCAACAGCGCGATCATCGCAAATCCATAGTCCGGGAACGCGGTGGGCGCCCAGTACGCATCCACATCGCGCTCGGTCGGCGGGCGACGCCTCCCGTACACCGTGTGAAGCACTGCCTTGACCGCAGCGCGCGGAACAACTGCTGGCATCATCCGCAACATCATGCGCGGCGAAACCGCATGTGCAAGCGCCGTCACACGAATGCGGTCGAGGCCGAGCGGGGCAATCAGGACCATGCGACCAACGGTCGAGGGCACGCGGCGTGCAAGCTCGAGCGCAATCGCCGTTCCCATTGAGTGCGCCACGATGTCGGCGCGGACGAGCCCGAGTGACTGCATCGCATGCTCCACCACGTCGCACATCGCCGCCAACGTGTACGCACGCTCGTCCAGCGGCTTGTCCGAGAGACCATGGCCGGGCAGCTCGATGGCGATGACGCGATGTCCGGCCGCTGCGAGTGGCTCGAACAGCTCTGCGAATGAGTACGCCGTGCACGCCCATCCGTGCAGGAGCAGGACCGGCGGTGCATTCAGGTCACCGCGCTCGACGACGCGCAGGCGCAGGCCGGCACCCACCATCACATCCGACACGCGATAGCCCGCGAACCCGGCGGGAAACCAGGCCGCGGGTGGAAGACGAGGCGGTGTTATTGGACCTCGATCGGTCTCCCGGCGAGGCGCGCGATCAGCCCCAGCCGGAACGTCACGTCGCTCCAGCGCTCATCGCCCTCCGCGTGCGTCTCGAGCGGGAAACTCGGGAACACGTACGGGCTCGTGGTGCGCGGCATGGCCATTCCCTTGTGCGGATGCCACACGCCTTCGCGATCACGATCATCGAGGAAACGGTCGAACAGCTTCGACCAGTGCTCGTTGCGCTTGAGGAAGCCGAGTCGCGCCATCTGCTCGAGCCAGTACAGCGCCATCGGCACGTCTTCGTCGACTGCGTTGCGGTGCGGCAACCAGTCGCCCAGCACGAGATGCGGCTGCTTCACGATCTTCTTGCCGAGCAGCTGCGCCGATTCCTGTCGCGGGAGTGCCTGATTGAGGTAGTGATACAACCGGTCGATCTGTTCGTGATGCTCGCTCCGGAACAGCGGCATGTGCGCAAGCATCGAGAGCGTGTAGAACGACGGCGGTGCCGCTTCTGGCGCGAGCACCTGCTGGTTGCCCACGCGGATCCATGGCTTCGCTGCGAGCGGTGAGCCGAGGAAGTTGCCGACCCGGTCGAGAATTCTGCGCGCCGCACCACGCAGGCGCGGATCGCCTTCGTACCCCGCCTCAGCAAGGGCGGCGGCCGCTGCCTCGCGAAGGATCAGGCGTCCGCGCTTCGCGCTTTCCTCGTCGATATTCTTGCCGCCCAACTCGTACAGGAACGACGGATCATCGTCTTCGGCGAGCAGGCGGAAGAGCACCCGGCGCGCATGGAGGAGTGGCGGCGATTCACGGTCCCATCCGTACTCGATCAAGCGGCGTGCGGCGGTGATCGTCCCAATGCCCTCGAAATGCTCCGATCGCCCGGACGGCACGCTCAACATGGCGTGATTCCACGTTCCGTCACCCGACTGTGCGAAAGCCAGCTGGAGCGCGGGCTTGAATGCGAAGGGCAGCGACTGAATGCGTGAATCAACGGAGAGTCGCGCCACCTGCGTGATGGCGCGATACTGAATTGGCGGCGCCGCGTGTTCGAGCAGCCAACCGAGAGGAAACCGAACTGGCTCCGGCGGCGCTGGGGGCACCGCCATCGAGACAGGCGTCGGATAGGCCGGTGACGAAAGAGTCACGAGGATGCTCTTTGGTTAAGTCGTTGTGTTACAACGCTTTCACTTGGCGCCTGAATTAGTCGCCATTTGCGCGAAACAATAGCACATTTCCACGCAGACGCTAGGTTTCTGCACATAAGGGCGGCCTGGGCCAGTCAACTCCATGACACTTATGAAGTTACGGCACACTTCGACGAGGGAGACACGCTTTGCGCGGTGAGTTCGTCGATCTGGCAGGTTCACGGCTGTACTACTACGCCGCAGGTACGCGGGGCTCAGGCGAGCCGATCGTCCTTATCCACGGCTTTCCGACTTCGTCGCATCTATGGAATGAGGTCGTGCGACAGCTCCCGTCAGGTCACAGGGTCGTCGTGGTCGACCTGCTTGGCTATGGCCGCAGCGACCGGCCAGGCGATCAGGATGTTTCCATCCGCGGGCATGCCGACCGCACGCTGGCGTTGCTGGACGCACTCGGCATCAACTACGCGTGCGTCGTCGGGCATGACGTGGGCGGCGGCATCGCGCTCGCCATGGCGTTGCGTGCCCCGGCGCGCGTGTCGCGCCTATGCCTGATCGATTCCGTCGCCTTCGACGAATGGCCGTCCCGCGAAGTGAAAATGGCACGCGCGATGCTGCCGCTGACGCGACATCTCCCCGCCACCTGGCTCCTGCAGGTGCTTCGGACCGACCTGATGCGCGGCTACACGGAAACCTCGCGCGCCGCACATTCTATCGAGAAGTACGTTCGGCCCTTTGCGAGCCTCGAGGGGCGCGATGCGTTCATGCATCACCTCGCATCCCTGGATGCCGCCGACACCGAATCATTCACGCCGCGCCTCAAGGACGTGATCTCTCCCACAGCAATTCTCTGGGGGGCGGAAGATCCTTTTCTTCCGATGGGCGTCGGCGCGCGTCTGCACGCGGAAATCCCGAAATCCACTTTCGACGTTCTGCCCGGATTGCGGCATTTCGTCCCGGAAGAGGCACCCGAGCGAGTCGCGGGTGTTGTGGCGGAGTTGCTGAAGCGGTAGCGTGCGGTAGGCGTCCAGGTTCAGGAGGAATAAGAAATGGGGAGCAGGCTTCGTCAGTTGATCGCGGTGACGGTCATGGTGGGTTCGAGCAGCGTGGTGCGCGCGCAGGAGCCGGCGCAGGCGCCGGAAGTAGGGCAACGCATCAGGATCATCGCCCCTTCACGCGGGCGTGATCGCATTATCGGTGTGCTCGATTCCCTGCGGGATTCAGCAGTGGTGGTCGACACCGCACAGCGCGAGCGCCGCTGGTTTCTTGATCCGGGGCCCATTCTCACGGACTCCTATCGCCGGATCCGCATTCCCTTGAGTGACATCCGCTCGCTCGAGGTGAGCCGTGGTCGCAGCCGCGCCAAAGGCGCGCTCCGCGGCGCGGTTATCGGCGGCGTCTTCGGCGCGTTGACGTGGGGCTTCGCGAATACTCCGCAATTCAACCCCGGCTTCAGCGACTTCAAGAACGGAATCGGTCCCGGGTTTCTTATCGGGGCACCGCTGGGCGCGACGTTTGGCTATCTGTGGGGGCGGGAGAAGTGGCGGACGGTACCGCTGCCGTTCCGGCTTTCGCGCCGCTAGCACCATCGCGGCGCAGCGCGCCGAGCGTATAGTCGCTGCGCGGGTTCCA
>JBKJKH010000181.1:0-3384 GCA_046597595.1 Gemmatimonadaceae bacterium | reverse complement strand
GAAAGCTTGTTAATAAGCTCAGGTCCGAGGTCCTTCCTGACGACGTTTCCTCCCAACGGGAGCGGGAGATTCGTCTCGCCCATCCACCACTCGCCCAGGTCCACGACAAGGGAAAGGCCACTTTCTGCATAGGTGAGCTGGCCTTCGTGGATGAGCACACCAAGGTCGACGTCACCTGAAAGGACGGCGTCTTCGATCTGATCGAACGGGGTCGGGACTGCCTCGAAGTCCGGCTCTAACAGGCGCATTGCCAGGAAGGCACTGGTGAGCATCCCGGGAATGGCGATCCGTTTTCCGCGAATCTCCTCCCGGCGCATCGGCTGTCGCGCGACGAGGCGCGGGCCGTAGCCGTCGCCCATCGATGCCCCATGCGGAAGGAGAGCGTAGCGATCACTCAGATAGGCGTAGGCGTGAATCGAGACAGCGGTGACTTCCAGCTCGCCGCGCAACGCGCGCTGGTTGAGCGTCTCGATGTCCTGGAGGGTATGCACATACCGAATGTCGCCTGTGTCGATCTTGCCCTCAGCGAGCGCGTAAAACATGAACGCGTCGTCCGAATCCGGGCTGTGTGCAACCGTGATTGTCCGCATCGGCTACGGCTTTCCTCCAAGGGCATCGTCGATGATGGGGCGGTGCTGGTCGTACTCTGCTCGCTGGCGGCGTAATTCCGCCGGCGCAACGCCGCGCATGCGCGCCTGCAAGCGGGCAGCCTCGGCGGCATTCCCTCCCGCCCGTGCCGCGCGAATGGCCAGCGCGTAGCCGAGGAGGTGGGCGGATTCGGACGCAAGAATGGTGTCTGCCTGCGCCTGCGCGACGCGCACCATTTCGGGATATCTGGTGGCGAGTGCGATCATGCCGAGATGGAAGCGCTTGTCCGCGTCGAGCTTCTCGAGCATGCCGTACGACGTGATCGCCATCGGCGCGAAGAACTGCACGCTGTCGATCTTGTCCTGCTCGCTCAGCCGCATGACGCGATCGAAAAGCCGATCGGCGGCTTCTTCGGGCGAGAGCGAGGAGATGTCGGGTGCGCGAGCCGGCATTCCCAGCGACGGCGCTTGCGACGGCGCGGCACCGCGGTCATCAAGACCGGGTGTGGGGATGGCGTTCTGCGGCCCGTCGAGACCTGAGCCGCGTCGCGGAGCGAGGTTCCTGCCGGCCACCATCGCGACCACGGAGAGGAGTGCGATTGCCGCGACCGCCCACGGCACGGCGGTGCGCAGCGACGGCGAGCCCGCGGCTTTCTGTCCCGCGGGTGTTCCACAGCGGTGGCAAAACTTTGCTCCGGGCGTAAGCGCGGCCCGGCACTCCGCGCACGCGGCGCCCTCGAGCGGTGCACCGCAATCGGCACAGAACCGGCCTTTCGCGGCTGCGCCGCACGCGGGGCAGTTGAGCGTCGGAGGTGGTGGCGTGGTCATCGCGGGGAATATAGAAGCGGCGCTCCGCGTCGCGCGCGATTCTACCCCGCGTGTTTTCCCGAGGGTTGCGAAATCTTCTCTTTGTCTTCTTTCGGCCAAATAGTGCTGAGGCGGTGAGATTGATCCCTGGGCAGGCAAGTTCATTTTCTTCCTCCTTTCCTCCTTCGGTCGGTGTGCAGAGGCGGTGAGACTTGCCTTGTGTCCGCTCGTGTCCGCGTTCGTCCCATTTAGAAGATCCTGACCTGCGCCCTTCCTTCTCTGCCGCCGGCTCAATGGCGTGAAATTCACCCACACAATTTCGCGAAGAGCCTCTTTTCGAGGTGCGCTCGACCTTCTCTTCGTCCGGTGCGTTGAGGCTTTCGCGGCTATCTTATCCCGGTCGTTCCACTCACCGCCCTCACGTGCCCCGTCGCTCGACTCTCCCAGACCTGACCGGCGTCCAGAAAAAGGACATTCTCGACCTCGCCGAAGCGCACAACGTTCGCTTCCTGCGCTTGCAGTTCACGGACATTCTAGGCGTCAACAAGAATGTCGAGGTGCCGGCTTCCCAGCTCGAAAAGGCGCTTGCCGGCGATATCATGTTCGACGGGTCTTCGATCGAGGGATTCGTCCGGATCGAGGAGTCGGACATGCTGCTCGCGCCCGATCTCGCGACCTTCCGGATATTTCCGTGGGGTGATGAGAGCGGCAAGGTGGCGCGGTTGATCTGCGATGTGCTGACGCCTGATGGCGAGCCGTTTGCCGGCGATCCGCGCGGCGTGCTGAAGCGCCAGATCGCACTGGCTGCCAGGAGTGGGTACGTGATGAATGCGGGGATGGAAGCCGAGTTCTTCATGTTCAAGCCGCGCGCCGACGGGGCGCTCGCCACGACGACGCACGATATCGGCGGCTATTTCGACCTGACGCCGGTCGATCGCGGGGAGGATGCCCGTCGCGCGATCGTGGACGTCCTTGAACGCATGGGATTCGAGATCGAGGCGGCGCATCACGAGGTGGCGCACGGCCAGCACGAAATCGACTTCCGGTATGCCGACGCGCTCACGACGGCGGACAACCTCACGACCTTTCGATTTGTCGTGAGGCACGTGGCGCAGCAGTTCGGTCTGCATGCGTCGTTCATGCCGAAGCCCATCTATGGGCAGAATGGGAGCGGCATGCACACGCATCAGTCCCTTTTTCGCGATGGCAGGAACACGTTCTGGGACCAGAAGGCGGAGTTCGAGCTCTCCAGGATCTGTCACTGGTACATCGGCGGCCTGCTGACGCACGCACGCGCCATGTGTGCGATCACGAACCCGCTGGTGAATTCATTCAAGCGCCTCGTGCCGGGCTTCGAAGCGCCGGTGAATGTCGCGTGGTCGATGCACAACCGGTCGCCCCTCGTTCGTGTGCCGGCGCGGCGCGGTGCGGGCACACGGGTGGAGTTGCGCATGCCGGATCCCGCCGCGAATCCGTATCTCGCGCTGGCCGTGATGCTCGCGGCCGGGCTCGATGGTGTCGCACAGAAGATGAGCTCTCGCGAGCCGGTCGATACCAACATTTTCGAGATGTCCCATCGCGAGAAGCGCCGGCTGCGCATCGACGATCTTCCCCATGACCTCAACGAGGCGTGCGACGAGCTGGAGAAGAGCGCGTTCATCCGCGAGGCGTTAGGCGATCACGTCACCCGCCATTTCCTCGTCGCGAAGCGCCAGGAGTGGCGGGAGTACATCTCCCAGGTGTCGGCATGGGAGCTCGAGAACTATCTCGGGAAGTACTAGCAGGAACACGGCAGCTGTCGAGTGTTCAGCAACCCGCCAGGAACTCTGACTCAGTAGTGAGTCGTGCGTCGTGCGTCGAGTACCTCAGTCCTGCGTCATGAGCCGCAGACTCACAAATCACGACCCGTGTTGTCACTCACAACTCACGACTGACAACTCGAGTGTTCGACGCACAACTCAACACTCAATACTCAGTCGTGTCCGGTTAT
>JBKJKH010000093.1:0-3091 GCA_046597595.1 Gemmatimonadaceae bacterium | reverse complement strand
ACTCACTCCCGGAATCGATATGGTCGTAGATCTTGAGCGTGATTCCCGCGGTCCTCGCCGCGCTCTTGAACGCGCGCACGATGCCGTCGAGCTGGTGGTAGTCCAGCGCCCGCGCCGACACAGGGGCGTGATCGGTGGTTCTCGCCCACTCCACGGCGTCGCTCCAGTACGCGCGCCCCCGGTAGGTGAGAATGTGATCGCTGTTCCCCACCGCAAGAATCACGATGGTCTCCGCAGCGCGTGACGTGAGTGGCCTGTAGTGCTCGAGAAACTGCGCGATGGCCACGTCGGGCCTCGCGAAGTCCGGGAGCATTTTTGGAGTGACGAGGAGCACGATGGACTGTGGCTGCATCGTGCGGGGCGCGTCCGTGGGCGAGCTGCAGCCTGACAACACCGCAAGCGCCACTCCAAGGCACCGAGGCAATGCAGCACAGCGCTTCATTGCCTCGGCCCACCGCGCGTCATCCTTCCGCTGCCTGTTGCAGCGCCGTGATGTCGATCTTGCCCATCGTCATCATTGCGTCCATCACGCGCTTTGCCTTCGCGGGATCCTTGTCTCCGAGCAGCCGCCCTAACACTGAAGGAATGATCTGCCAGGACAGTCCATACTTGTCCTTCAGCCATCCGCATCGTGACTCTTCACCGCCTGTGGTCAACTTCGCCCACAGCTCGTCGACTTGCTGCTGCGTCTCGCAACTCACGAACATCGAGATGGCCTCGGTGAACTTGTGCATGGGCCCGCCGTTCAGTCCCATGAAGTCCTGCCCATCGAGCGTGAATGCCACGCCAAACACCGGGCCATCGGGCCCTGCACGCTGAACCTGTCCCACTTTCGAGTTGGGGAAGATCGAGACGTAATAATGCATCGCCTCTTCGGCGTTGCTATCGAACCACAGGAATGGCGTGATTTTTGTCATGTGTGCAATTTGCGTTTCAGTGTTCCCTGTTCCCTGTTATGGAATGGGCCGCTCGCCCCACGGCTTTCCAATCCCCGCCAGCAGCGCCGCGTACGTCTCGATTCCGTCCCAGAGATTCTGGATGCGCAGGTTCTCATCCGCTGCGTGCTGGTTGTTGTCGTAGTTCACGATCGGCAGCGTGATCATCGGCACCTTGAGGATCCGCTCGAACAAATATGTCGGGCCGCTGCCCCCAAGCGTCGGCGCTACCAGTGGCGCTTCGCGCGCGCCGTCCGTCAGCGACGCAAGCACGGCTCGACCAAACGGACCGTCCATCGGTGCGCGCGATGCAGGGTACCCCGTCCCCCACTCCGCACGCACGACCTTCGGATGCGCGAGACGCATCGCGACGGTCACGCTGTCGTGCGTCACGTAGTACCCTCGTTTCCGGAGATGCGCCTCGATGAGCCGCTGCACGCGTTCAGGCGTCTGCTTCGGGACGAGTCGCAGGTCGAATGACGCGTACGCTGCCGTCGAGATAGTATTCGATCCCGTCTCGCGCACGCCACCCACGCGAATGCCGCGGACATTGAGCGCCGGCCACATGATGCGCTCGCTGAGCAGCGCGTTGCCTCCCTCCGTACGCGCGAGACCGAGCGAGTGCCGCAGCGCTGAGTCATTCGCGGGCATCGCGACGATAGCGCGACGCTCCGCCGGAGTGATTGCACTCACGTCGTCGTAATAGCCGGCCACGGTGATGCGGCCCTCATCGTCACGCATGCTCGCGATCAGGTTGGCCATCATCGCACCCGGATTCGGCGCCCAGTTGCCATAGTGCCCGCTATGCAACGCGCGCGTCGGCCCGTACACCGTGAGCTCGAGATCCGTCACGCCGCGATTGCCGAACACGACCTGCTGGCGCCCGGTCTGGTGCATTGGCCCATCACAGAATAGCCAGGCGTCAGCCGCCAGCAGCGTCTTGTACTTCTCGAGTATCGCACCGAGATGCTCCGAGCCCGCCTCCTCCTCTCCTTCGAAGAACACCTTGAGGTTCACCGACTGCGCCACCTTCCCCGCACGCATCGCATCGATGGCGCCAAGCATTGCCATGATCGAGGCTTTGTCATCACTCGCCGAACGCGCGTAGATGCGGGACTCGCCATCCACCCGTCCCCCTCGCGCAGGGATCGGAATGATTTTTCCTCCGGCCGCGAGCGACTTGTCCCGCAACACCGGCGACCAGGGCGGCGTGGTCCACTGCTTCGGGTCCAGCGGCTGGCCGTCGTAGTGCGCGTACAGCACGAGCGTGCGCGTTGCGCCCGGGGCCTTCATCTCGCCGTAGACCGAGGGCACGCCGCCAGGCACTTCCAGTCGCTGCGCATTCGCAAACCCGCGACGCTCGAGCATCCGCACGAGGTAATCGGCATTTCGACGGATGTTGACCGAATCCTTCGCATGGTTCGGAATCGCCAGCAACTCGGAGTACTCGGTGAGCAACTCGCTCTCATTCCGCTCGCGATACTCCCGCGCGGCGTTACGGGCGTGGGCGCCGGTCTGGGCGGAGAGAGATGTCGCGAGCAGGAGCGAGCCAAGCGCGATGACGACGAAATGTTGCATTCTTACGGTTGGTTGCGGGACGGCAGGGCGAGGATTGCGGTTTGCTCCCGTTCAATTACGAGGATGCGCTGAACGTACGCGAGAGCGCGTCGGCCGAGGTATATCGCAGTTCCTCGCTCCTCGCTCCCTGGTCCCTGGTCCCTGGTCCCTGATTTCCCGATCCTTCCTCAGGAACGAGCGGTCATTGCTCGAGCGCGCTGACCTGTACATGTGCCACACCATCTCCATCGTACTCCACGGTCACGTTCCAGGGATTGCAGCACACCGGGCAATCCTCCACGTACGCCTGATGTGCGCCGCTGCCGGGATCGAGGGCGATCTCGCTTTCCTCACTGCAGTGCGGACAGATCACGACACCGGACAGGTCCGCAGTGCCGTCACCAAGCGGAAAGTCCCGCTCGATGTCGAAAAAATCTTCGTCACTCACTGCACTACGCCGCGCCGGATTCCCACCCCGGGGTTCACGCCCTGCACCAGCGCACCTCTCCGCACAACCGGCACGCCATTCACGAGGACGTGAATGATCCCCTCCGACGCCTGCGCCGGCTTCTCATACGTCGCGCGATCAATCACCCGCT
>JBKJKH010000047.1:0-6401 GCA_046597595.1 Gemmatimonadaceae bacterium | reverse complement strand
GTGGGGGTATCGCCAGACCACATCGCTACATCGCCACATCGCTACATCGCCACATCGCTACATCGCTACATCGCTACATCGCCCTCGTCAGGCACCGAATAACACGAGTCCAAACGATCCCGCTGGCTCGAAGCCGATCGCGGTGTACGCACTCTGCGCCGCGGCATTGCCCTCATCGGTAAACAGCACCGCGCGCTTGACACCTTCCGAGCGCGCGACGACGAGTGAACCCGCGACAACGCAGCGCGCGTACCCCATGCCGCGAAATACTCGCGGGGTCCAGACGCCACCTATCTGTACCGCATCCGGCAGCGCCGCGTTGAACGTGGACGTCGCGACTGGTCCATCCTCCGTCGCCAGCACCCACTGCCGTCCCTGCTCGTGCGACATCCAGACATCGCGACCGCACGATTCGCGGAGGGCGGGTGTGTCCGGATGGTGGAGCGTCTCGATGCAAAAATCCACGCGCCAGCGCCGGAGCAACGTGAAGTCGTCCCCGTCGCTGCGCCGGCAGTGCACGTCGCCGGACGTGAGCGCCTGGGGCACGATGAGTTTCTCGAGCGCCAGCGCGAAGAGCATTTCGGGTCGCTCGAGAATCGCGGGACTATGCGAAAATCCGAGAGAATACCGCGCGGCAGTGGTCTGCTGGAGCGGGCCCGAAAGGCCGAGGACGCGGCGGTTGGATGCATCGACGGCCGCGCGGACGATCTCCGGGAGAAACACGGGCGCCTGGAGCAGGATGACGCCGTTCCACCCATGCGCCGCGACGCCGACGATTTCCCCGCTGGCATCACGCGCCGCCGCGTAGGTCGCCTGAAAAGGCTGGCCGTTGTCCACCAGGCCGCCCGCCCGCAAGTTGGAGCGGAGGAACATGGACGTGTCCGGATGATGAGAGAGGAAGCGCTCCAGCGCTTCCTCGTCTCCCGGGCGGAGCACTACTATGCTCGGCATGTCAGCGCGCGACACTTTCTCATCTAGCCTGCACACTAAGGCATCCGCAGCCCTCACCGCGACTGCCGGGCCAAATACGCGTCGCGCCGAGGCGTTCGGCCGGCTTGCTGATGGGCGCTTCGACCTGCTGGTGGTCGGCGGCGGCATCACGGGCTGCGGCATTGCGCGGGACGCCGCGATGCGTGGATTGCGCGTGGCGCTCGTGGAGCGGGACGACTTCGGCTCCGGCACGTCGAGCCGGTCGTCGCGGCTCATCCACGGTGGCGTCCGGTACCTGGAGCATGGCTGGCTGCGGCTCGTGTTCGAGGCGAGCCGTGAACGACGGATCCTCCTGCGCATCGCCCCACACCTCGTCCGTCCACTCGTGTTCACGTGGCCAGTCTACCGCCGTGCCCGGGTGCCCCTGTGGAAGCTCCGCGCAGGGCTCGGCTTGTACGACGCGCTGGCGCTTTTTCGCAACGTCGCCAGGCACCGTGGGTTGTCCGTCGACGGCGTCGCTCACGCCGAGCCCGAGCTGCGCCGGGACCGGCTTACGGGAGGCGCCCGCTATCACGACGCCGCGACCGATGATGCCCGCCTCACACTGGCAAACGCGATTGCGGCGGGCGAGAGCGGCGCCGTCGTCCTCAACCATGCGGCCGTCGTCGCCTTCCGGAAGCAGGACGGACGCGTCACCGGCGCGATCATTCGTGATGAGGCGACCGGAGCGAGTTCCGAGGTCGCCGTGCGCGCGGTCGTAAACGCCGGAGGGCCGTGGAGCGACGAGATCCGTGCCCTTGATGACGGCACGTCGGTCGCCGCCGTGCGTGGCACAAAGGGCGTGCACATCTCCGTGCCCCGTCACCGGGTTGGCAATCGCGACGCGCTCACGCTCCTCTCTCCAATGGATGGCCGCGTCTTCTTTGTCCTGCCGGCTGATGCCCACGCGATAATCGGGACGACTGACACTTTCACGGACGCCCATCCATCTGACGTGCGCGCCGACGATGGCGATGTGCGTTACCTGCTCGACTCCGCCAACGCGTTCTTTCCCAACGCCCACCTGACGCCTGCCGATGTCGTTGCCGCGTGGGCAGGGATCCGTCCGCTCATCGCTGAAGGCGCGGCGCGTGACGAGGGTGATTCGTCGCGAGAACACGCCCTGCATCGCTCGGACTCCGGTGTCTTCTCCATCACGGGTGGGAAGCTGACAACCTACCGCTCGATGGCGGCTGAAGTCGTGGACGACGTCGTGCGTGCGCTTGGTCATTCCGCTGGGGGAGCCAGCACCGGTCGCGTAGCCTTGCCAGGCGGTGACATCAAATCACTCGATGCCGAAACGCGCGAGGCCTCCGCGGCGTGTGGGGACGCTGCCACCGGCGCGCATCTCGCGCGCGCATACGGCTCCCGCTGGCGTGAGGTACAAGACCTCGTTCGGGCAGACCCGACCCTCAGCGCGCATGTCGCACCGGGGTTGCCGTACACGCTGGCGGATTTCGTGTGGGGTGTGGAGCGCGAGATGGCGACGACGCTCGCAGACTTGCTCATGCGCCGGACCGCGATCGCGTACGAGCTTCCGGATCAGGCGCGCTCAGTCGCCTCGCGCATCGCGCGCACGGTCGCAAGTCGTCTCGGATGGTCAGGTGCGGATGCGGAGCGGGAAATTGCGACGTACGAGCGCGAGGCGAGCAGGGTCTTCGCGATTGATCCCTAGTACGGCGGAAATTCTGCGAACTGCACCCGACTACTTGGGAACATCCCCGTGAATCGTGACGAGCTGCATCACCTTCAGCTTGCGCGTCAGCGTCGGGAGCTGAAGAATCGCGACTTCGCCCACCACCTTTCCAAGCAGGGCGCGGCCGATGGGTGAGCTCATCGTCACCTGGCCTTCGTCGAAGTCGGCTTCGCCGAACACCAGGTTGAACGTCTCCTTCTTCTTCGTGGCTTCGTCCTGCACGGTGACCTTCGATCCCAGTCCGACGCGATCGTTGGGGATCTGCGCGATATCGACGGAAGAGAGCTTGCTGAGGCGCTCGCGGAGTTGCGACAGTCTTGCCTGGACGAACTGCTGGCGCTCGAGCGCAGCCTTGTACTCGCTGTTCTCGCGCAAGTCACCATGCTCGACCGCCTTTCGAATCTCCGCAGGAATGATGACGTTCAGCTCGTGCTGGAGCTTTTCGACTTCCGCACCCAGCTTCGCCTTCAGCTCTTCAATCATTGCCGTCGCGCGTGTGCGCATAAAAGGGTACGCCCGGCCGGTACTGGGGGCCGGGCGCTCTCGCCATTTCCAACCTATAGCCAATTGATTCGTCTCGCAATCTGCGGGCCTGCGTGATTGAACGGATAGATCACGGCGACGTCATGCAATTGCGCATGACGAGCCGGGCAAGCCGGGCGTTTGGCTTCTCCGCCAGCGCCTGGTTTTCACGCGGCGTCCTCGTAGACGTCGGTTTTCCGAAGGTCCAGGGCGCGCTGTCGCGCCTGCTCGACGAACTGCGCCCGTCGGGTGCGTTCCTCACGCATCACCACGAGGATCACGCGGGCAACGCCCAGTTGTGCGCGGCGCGTGGCATCCCGATCTCGGCGGGGGCCGACACGCTCGCGGCACTTCGAGCCCTGAAGCCGATCGCTGCGTATCGCTGGATCACCTGGGGAACACCCGTTCCGCTCCAGGCGTCCGTTGCGTCGTTTTCGCACGACTCGCTGGCCCTCATCCGGGCTCCCGGCCATTCGCCGGATCATCATGTGGTGTGGGACGCCGAACGCGAAACGCTCTTTGCCGGGGATCTCTTCCTGGGCGTCAAGGTGCGCATCGCGCACCCCGGCGAGGACCCTCGTCTCCTGTCGCACAGCGTGCGGGCCGCTGCTGCGCTCCGCCCCCGCCGGCTCTTCTGCGCACATCGCGGCAGCGTCGAGCAGCCAGTCGCGCTGCTCCTGGCCAAGGCCGACTGGCTCGACGAGACGATCGCCCAAATCGAGAGCCGCATTCGCGAGGGCTGGAGTGACCGGGCCATTCGTTCCGGCGTATTCGGTGGCGAGTCGGCCAGCGGGTATTTCTCCCGGGGGGATTACTCGAGGGGGAATTTTGTGCGCGCGGTAAGGCGGACAATGCCGCCGCCCTGAACTCGCTGCCGGTGAAGAATGAAAAACAGCATGGAACCACAGAGGGCGCCGAGGGCACAGAGGAAAAGAACCTTGTTCCTCCGCGTCCTCCGCGCCCTCTGCGGTTCAATTGGTGTTTGCCTTCTCCTGCAGAGATCGTGACGTATCCGCCTGTGCCGGGTGATGACTACGTCGCTTGTCGCATGGAGTGTGCGCCGGGCAAGTGACACCATGAGGCTCGCCATTCTCCCTGGAGCCAAACATGTCTATCCTGCCCCGCCTCGCTCTCGCCGCCACGCTCGTCTTCAGTTCCGCGTGCGACGGCACAACCGACCCCGCCGCATCCAACGCGGGGGTCTACGCCCTGTCGACGATCAACGGTGCCGTTCTTCCGTTTTCGGAAACAACCACGGAAGACGGGGTGTCGTTCACGCTTCGCGTGAATAGTGGAAGCACGGACCTGCGCAGCGACGGGACGTTCACGCAGACGTTGGCGTTCACCGTGACCTTCAATGGTGACAGTGAAACCGTCGTCTCGAGTGTCCAGGGGACGTGGACGATGAACGGCACCACAGCCTCGCTCGTCGCCACGTCGTTTCGCGTGAACGGTCAGTCCCAGCCACACGACTCCACTCCGGTCAACGCGCAGGTCGCGAACGGAAGGCTCACGATGGTCGATACTGATGCGGAGCCGGTCCCGCATACGATGGTCTTCGTGCGCTGAGGCAACCGCATTTCACCACCGATGACGCAGCGGGCACGGAGGAACAATGTGGTTCTCCTCTGTGCCCGCTGTGTCCTCTGTGGTTCACCCTGCGTTACCGATGCCTGTCGAGCGTGGAACTCGTGTCCCCCGACTCCGCCCCACCCGTCGCCTTCGCATACTCGTCCCGCAAGCGCTTCATGTTCGCCTCACGCTTCGCGTAGAGCTTCTTGAGCGGCCGCTTCTTGTGCCGCGCGAGCGCGTACGACGTCAGCAGCGGCAGCGCGACCGTCGAATCGAGGTAGCAGACCACCGCATCCGGCAACCGGTCCGGATCGATCTTCCCCCAGCTCACCGCTTCGGCCGGCGTCGCCCCGGAAAGTCCACCCGTGTCGGGACGTGCATCGGTGATCTGGAGGAAGTAGTCGTGCCCCTTCTCGTCGATGCCCAGCACTTCCTGGATCTGGGGCTCGGTCTGGAGCGCAAAGTTCTTGGGGCTGCCACCACCGAGAATCAGCACGCCCGATTTCCCGCCACCCCGCTTGGCACCGAGGACGATCGAGGCCGTTTCGTTCACGTCGGCATTCACGTCGATCAGGCACTTGTTCCCGTCGAGCGCGAGCGCCGCGACGTTCATGCCGATCGAGCTGTCGCCCGGCGATGACGTGTAGATCGGGACGCCACAGGCGTAGGCCGCCGAAAGCAGCGACTTCTGGCCGATGCCTAACGCCTTCTCGCGCTCGCGCACGTACTTGCCGCACAACCAGTGGAACTCGGCGCTGCTCATCGTGCGCTGGAATTCCTTGCCCTGGATGATCTTCCGGAAGAACGCGTCCGTCGAGAGCAGCACGTCGTAGTCGAAGAAGACATCGTAGATGCGGACGATGCCCTCCTCGCGCAGCACGACGTCGCTCTCCTGCGCATTCCCGCGGTGCATCGCGAGGCCGAGCCCGAAGTGCGTGTCGTGGTAGAGATTCGCGCCCGTGCTGATGATCCAGTCGACGAACCCGGCCTCGATCAGCGGGATGATCGCCGCCATGCCCAGCCCCGCCGGCGTCAGCGCACCGGTCAGCGTGAGGCCGACGGTGACGTCCGGCTCGAGCATCTTCTGCGTCAGCAGCAAGCTCGCCTCGCGCAGGCGCGCGGCGTTGTACGCGAGAAATGCATTGTCGACGAGGTCGGCAGCGCTCTCGGTTCCGTCAATCGGGCGGGGATCGATGCGCTGTCCGCGGAGGAACCGACTCTCCTCGTGCGACGTGTGCGCCCGTCCCTTCTCTTCCCGCTCCTCGGCCGCGCGCTTCTGGTGCGACTTGTTGCCGGCGGCCGAGGATTTCACCGGGGCCTTCTCTGCGGACGTCTTTTTCCTGGTCATTTCTTGCGCGGCTTCCGGGGCTTGGTGGTCTGGCGGCTCGGCGGGTTGTCGTGCTCAGGGCTGGATAGTTCCTGATCGGCGTTCTTCGCGCCCGCGTCCCACGCTTCAATGACCGCCTGCGCCGCTTCCGCGGGATCGTCGGTGAGGAGCAAGAGGTCGAGGTCTCCAGACGAGATCTTCTTTTCGCTCGCGACACGGGTGTGCAGCCAGCGGAGGAGACCCGCCCAGTAGTGGCGGCCAAACAGGATCACGGGGAACTGCGAAATCTTGCCCGTCTGGATCAACGTCAGCGCT
>JBKJKH010000514.1:0-7689 GCA_046597595.1 Gemmatimonadaceae bacterium | reverse complement strand
GAGCTGTATCAGGCGGGCATGGCGCCCCGCATGATTCTCACCGGCGGGACTGGAACGGGCGATACCACCAGCGAAGCCGCCGTGTCGCGCCGGTACGCACGCACGCATGGCGTGCCGGATTCTGCGATCATGATCGAGAAGGAGGGCCGCACGTCGAGCCAGTCGCTCCGCACGGTCGCGGGGATGATGCACAATGCCCACCTGCGCGATGCCATCTTCGTGAGCGACCCCTTCCACATGCTGCGGCTCCGCATTCTCGCGGCGCGTCTGGGCGTCCGGGCGTACACGAGTCCCACACGCACCAGCCCGATCGCTGCCAATCGGGAGCAGGAGTGGAGCTACGTGTTCAGCGAGAGCGTCAAGGTGCCCTTCGCCTTGTTCTTCGAACGCATCAACTGAGCAGCGTGCCGCGTTCCGGTTATTTTCCGGTATGCGCATTCCCATCGACACCTTCACGCTCGATAACGGCCTCCGCGTCACTCTGTCGCAGGACTCGACGGCGCCTATCGTCGCGGTGAATCTCTGGTACCACGTAGGCTCGGCGAACGAGCCGCCCGGGCGAACGGGGTTCGCGCACCTCTTCGAGCACATGCTGTTCCAAGGCTCGGAGAACGTTGGCGCCAACGAACATTTCGAGCTCGTCCAACGCGCGGGTGGGACCTTGAATGGCTCCACCTGGCTCGACCGAACGAACTATTTCGAGACGGTACCGTCCCATCAGCTGGAGATCGCGTTGTGGCTCGAGGCGGACCGCATGGGCCGACTACTCCCGGCGATGACACAGGCAAAGCTCGACAACCAGCGTGATGTGGTGAAGAACGAACGGCGCTGGTCGGTGGACAATCAACCGTACGGCACCTGGTGGGAGCGCTTGCCGGCGCTCTGCTTTCCGCCCGAACATCCCTTCCATCACTCCCTCATTGGCAGCATGGACGACCTCGACGCCGCGAGCCTCGAGGACGTCGCGTCGTTTTTTGCGACGTATTACACGCCGGACAACGCGACCCTCACCGTCACGGGCGATTTCGATCCCACGGAAGCGCGCCGGCTCGTGCAGCAGTACTTCGCACCGATCCTGCGCGGCAAGGGCCGTCCGCCGCTCCCTGCCATGGACCTCCCACCCACATTCAGAGAGCCCCTCCAGCTGGTGGTGGTCGACGACGTCATGCTTCCTCGCGCGTACGTTGCGATGCGGTCCCCGGCGTTCGGGTCCGACGCCTACTATGCCGCGAGCCTGTGCGGCGCGGTGCTCGGCTATCGCAAAGGGAGCCGGCTGTACCGGCAACTCGTGCGCGAACGGCAGGTCGCCTCGGAAGCGACGGCGTTCACCTACGATCTCAGCAAGGGTGCGGACCTGCTCGTGGTGGACGTGACGGCGCGGCCCGGCGTGACACGCGAAGCGCTCGAGCTGGCTGTCCATCAGGCACTCGACGAGGTGCAGGCGCACGGAGTGACGGAAGACGAGCTGGCGCGTGCCAAGTCGTTGATCGAGACCGACTTCGTTGTCGCGATGCAATCAGCGTCCGAGCGGGCCGATAAATTGTCGCTTTTTGCTACTTATTTCGGGGACCCCTCCCTGATCAACGACCAGGTCGATCGCTATCGCGCGGTGTCCGTCTCCGAGGTTTCCCGCTTCGCGCGCGAGCGCCTCGGTCGCGACAACCGCGCCGCGCTCCTGTTCGTTCCGCGTCCTGCGTCCGCGGAGAACGCATCATGACTGCAGCCGGCACATCGCCTCGCCCAACCCCCGGCGCGCCTCGTCCGTACCGTTTCCCCGGCTTCGAACGTCGCCGCCTGCCCAACGGCCTCACGCTGCTCCTCGCAGCAGTACACAAGCTGCCGATCATCACCGTTAATGCGGTGGTGCATTCCGGGGCTTCGCGCGATCCAGAAGGGAAGGAAGGACTGGCCAGTATCACGGCCGCGCTGATAACCGAAGGCGCAGGAACCCTCGACGGCGCCGCGTTGACGGAGCGCTTCGAGCGGCTGGGGACGGGTCTCGACGCAGGCGCTGACTGGGACGCAACGTCGCTGCAACTCACTGTTACGCCGGACAGGATGCGACAGGCGCTCGCGCTCCTCGCGGACGTATTGACGAAGCCCGCACTCCCTGAGCGCGAACTCGACCGGCTGCGCGAGGAGCGCTGTGCGGAGCTGATGCAGCTGCGCGCCGAACCGCGCGGTCTTGCCGATGAAGCGTTTTCGCGTGCGATCTATGCCCAGGGCGCGCGCTACGCGCTTCCCGAGGGCGGGAGCGAACACAGTGTGCGCGCCATCGCACTGGCCGATGCGATTGCCTGGCATGCGGACCACTTCCGTCCCGCCAATACGACGCTCGTCGTGGTCGGCGACATCACTGCCGATGAAGGTGAGCGCTTCATCAACGAAACGCTCGGCGAATGGAAGGGCGCAGCCTCGCCGCCGAACCGGAGGCTCGACCCTGTCGACACGGCCGCAGAAACGCCAAGCCGGTTGAGCGTGATTGCGCGCGATGGCGCCGCGCAAACAGAGATGCGTGTGGGGCACGTGGGACTGCCGCGCATGCATCCTGACTATTTCGCGGCTGCGGTCATGAATGCGATACTTGGCGGCCTTTTTTCCTCGCGGATCAACCTCAACTTGCGCGAGAAGCACGGCTACACGTACGGTGCCTTCTCGGCATTCGATTGGCGTCTGGCGTCCGGACCGTTCGTTGTCTCGAGCGCCGTGCAGAGCGAATCCACTGCAGAGGCCGTCCGCGAAGTGCTCGGCGAGATAGAACGGATCCGCCACGCCGACGTCACGGACGAAGAACTCTCACTCGCGATCAGTTTTCTTCAGGGCGTGTTCCCAATCCGCTACGAGACGACGGCGGCCATTGCCGGCGCGCTTGCGAATCTGGCCATCTATGGCCTGCCGGAGAATTACTTCGACGACTACCGCGACCGCATCGGCGCGCTTCGCCCCGCAGACCTTCGACGTGCTGCGCAACAGCATCTTCGGCCCGAAGCCCTGCGCATCGTCGTGGTTGGCGAGCGTGCCGTAGTCGAGGGGCCGCTGGCAATGCTGGGCTATGGTGCGCCAACACTGGTCGATGCCGACGGGAAATTTATTAGTAACACATTATCACCAAATAAAGAGGTGGCTAGGTGAGTGCGACTCCGGTGCGATCGAATGAGGCCCAGCTGGCGACGAAACGCATACACACGGGCAGAATCGTCACCCTTGACATCGACACTGTGCGTTTTCCCGACGGCTCGACGGGCGAGCTGGAGGTCGTACGCCATTCAGGAGCCAGTGCCGTGGTGCCTTTCCTCGGCGATCCAGAGGGAGACGATCCGCAGGTGCTGCTGATCCGACAGTACCGCTACGCCACCGGCGGAGATCTCTACGAAATCCCGGCTGGCCGACTCGACGCGGGTGAGGAGCCAGAAGCCTGCGCGCGGCGCGAGCTGCGCGAGGAAACAGGTTGCGAATGCGAGGACCTCGAGCATCTCACGACCTTCTGGACAACGCCTGGATTCACTGACGAGCGCATCCACATCTACATGGCGACCGGCCTTACAGCGGGTGCACATGCCCGCGAAGCCGACGAGTTCCTCGAAACAGCGCCCATGCTTCTCTCGAGAGCGCTGGAGATGATCCGCGACGGCGAGATCAACGATGGAAAAACCATCGTCGGGCTACTGTACGCTGCCGGATTTCTCGCAGGCCCTTAACGTGTGCAGGACATCCCTTTTCTCGCCTGATATGTCTAATGACGCGTACTGAAAAGGGGACAGAGCGGCCGTTCCAAGGACGGCCACACTGGCGGGATCATCGGTATAACGGCTTACACTACAGCGAGTTATACATTTGTTCCACCGTCCGACACCGAGGGCATGTCCCCTGCCTTTCAGTAGGCCGTGTAGAGGGAGCAAACGCCGTCCGGCGAAACCAGCTCCTCACGCGAGTACGGCGTTCTCGCCGTCAGGAGGCAGATATGGCAGAGGTTGCGGTCAGGAAATTGGCGCTCCCCGCGAGCGCACCCACCGTACGCGAGCAGCTTCGCGCAATGGAGGATCACGGTGTCGTCGCCGCGTATCTCAGTGGCGAAGAGCGGGCTTTCCAGGAGTTGGTCGAGCGCTATCAGACCCGCCTCCTGAACTTCATCTACCGTACGGTCGGCGATCGCGAGCGGGCTGAGGACCTCGTTCAGGAGGTGTTCATCCGGGTGTATCGCCACCTGCACCGGTTCGACCCAGCCAAGAAGTTTTCGACGTGGATCTACACTATCGCGTCGAACCTTGCCAAGAACGAGCTGCGGAACCGTTCGCGAAACCCTCTCGTGCTGTTCCAGTCGATGCGGAAGGCGTGGGACGACGATGAGGAACGTCCGCTGCAGTTCGAGGATCCGACGGCTCGTCCCGATGACATGTACCGCAAGCGGCACCTTCGGGAAGCGGTCGAGGCGTCCGTGGCGAAGCTGCCCGAACACCACCGCCAGGTATTTGTCCTGCGGGAGCTCGAGGGCAAGTCCTACGAAGAGATCGCAGAGATCACGAACTGCAACCTGGGGACAGTAAAATCGCGGCTGAACCGCGCGCGGAACAGCTTTGCCGAGATTGTCGCCCCAGAGATCGAATAGAGTACGGAGTGTGGGGCCGGCGCGGGGGCCAGAAGCAACTGGCCGCCGCGCCGGTCGTGTGTGCGGGCCTGTCGTCGCCGCATTCGCCGAAACAGGTTCTGCCGGGCAGCGCCTGGAACCCAGTCCCGACCAGCGGGTATCTTTTTGCCGAACCCATAGCCCCACGCTTCGCTTGATGGATTGCCGCACTTTTTTCAAGAAGCACCTCGCCTACATGGACGGCACGCTTGCGGGCCAGGAGCGCGACGCGATGGGCGAGCACGCCGGCAGGTGCGGGCCATGCGCCGCTCACGACACGCGCATCCGCCGTTCGCTGATGGTGGCGCGGAGCCTTCAGCCCATTGCGTTCTCAGCCGGATTTGCGGACCGGCTCGCGGTCCGGCTCCGTGACGCCAAGGCAGGGGATCCCGGTCAGTCATTTCGGCGCAGTCGCGGCCCTGGCATTGGAGAATTCATGGCGGCGGCAGCGGGAGTGGTTGCGGCCGGATTCGTTGCCACAGCCGCCATTGAACGCTTCCGCCCGCATGAGATTCTGATCATGCCTGCCGTGATGGCGAGTGCGCCCGAGCTGCGGGCCATGCCCCTCACGAGTCCCGCGTTCATGGCCTCGGCTTCACCGATCGTCTCCGTGTGGCCGGCGGCGCTGCTGCTGGACCAGGCATCCCTGCATTTCGCGACGGCGGAGCTGCGCGCCGAACCCGAGCGCTGAGCGAAACTATTGGGCGCCGGCGCACGGTGGCGGTAACTTGGGGCGTTCTCACGAACGCCTCCTTTCATTTGGTCCAGACACCGTGGCGGACGCGAAGGGTGCGCAGAAGCAATTCAATCGCGCACTGAAGGATCGGCACTTTGAGCCGGCTTACTATCTCCACGGTGACGACGATTTCCTGAAGGAAGCCGCCGTGCGGGATCTCGTGCGCGCCGCGACGGACCCCTCGACGAGAGACTTCAATCTCGAGGTTCTGCGCGCCGGGGAGATCGACGCTGCAACGCTGGCTGCGCTGCTCGGCACGCCGCCCATGATGGCGGACAGGCGCATGGTGGTCATCCGCGATGTGCCCTCGCTCAAGAAGGACGTGCGTCGCGCACTTGATCGCTATCTCGCTTCGCCATCGCCGGATGTTGTCGTGGCCCTCGTTTCGCCGGCGGGCACAAAGGCAGACAAGAGCCTAGAAAACTCCGCCATGGCGATTCCCTACGAACCGCTGAGCGGCCACCGCGTTCCCAAGTGGATTCTCCACCATGCGCAGGCGGAGTTGAAGATCGAGGTGGACCCGATGGCGGCCGTGCGCCTGCAAGCGGCGGTCGGCGATGACCTGCAGCTTCTTTCAGCCGAACTCGAGAAGGTTGCCGGGTATGTCGCGCATCGTGCCGCGACGGGCGGCTCGCCAGTCGCCGATGTGAGCGCAGTCGACGCGGTGGCCGGAGTGAACCGCGGTGAAAGCCTCGGCGACCTTCTTGACCGGATTGCCGAGCGCGATGCGCCCGGCGCGATGGCTCTTGTGGAGCATGTGCTTGCGCTTCCGAAGTCCAACGGCGTGACGGTTGTCATGGCTATTGGAGCGCAGACGCTGGCGATGGCGTGGGCCCGGGCAGCGATTGCGGAGGGCATGGCTCCATCGCGGCTGCGCGATGCGCTCTTCGGCCTGTTCAAGGAGAAGAGCGTTTTCCTCGGCCGGCCGTGGGGCGACGCCGTAGCGGCTGTTGCCGGGGCGGTGAACAACGGACGCTGGACAGATCTTGCAATCGACGAAGCGCTCGAGGCGCTCCTCGTTGCCGACACGCTGCTGAAAGAGAGTGGCGTGTCATCGGACGACCAGCTCGTGATTTCCCTTATTCTCACACTGTGCGCCCCGGCCTCTCCGCAACGCCTGGCCTGATGCGCGTTCACTTTCCCCATCGGCCGACCCTCGTCGTGCTTGCCGCGGTTGCCGTGCTCGCATCGTCGCCGGTGGCCGCGCCCGCCCAGACACGCGCGGACTCATTGTTTGTGCGCGCGCGGCAACTCGTCAGCGATGGCAACGGGGCTGCCGGACGTGCTCTTGTCGATTCGATCCTGGGCGGTTCCGCGGAGGGATCCGCCCTGCATGGCGAATCCCTGTACTGGCGCGCGTCGCTGTCGGAGTCTGGCTCAGAGGCGCAGCATGACTACCTGCGCGTCACCATCGAGTATCCCAGCTCCCCTTGGGCCGGGGATGCGCTGCTTCGACTCGCCCAGCTCGAACTTGCGCGCGGCGATCGCACAGCGGCACTGCGGCATCTCGAGCGATTGACGAGTGACTATCCGGAATCCCCATTGCTTGCGCGGGCGCATTTGTGGCGGGCGAGAACACTGCTCGATGGCGCGGTCCCCGCAGCAGGTCCCGCCTGTGCGTCGATCGCCCAGGCCCGCACACGCGCCGCGCCGAATGACGCGGAATTGCGCAACCAGATCGAGTTCTACGGACGCCGATGCGCCGGGGTGGACACAACAACCGTCCGCGCGCACGTGGTGGCGCCGCAGGTCCGTCGCGAGGCTTCGCCACCGGCGCGCAGCGGTGACGGACGTTTTACCGTGCAGGTTGCTGCGTACGGGACGCGGAGCGATGCCGACGCGCTGGCCGCGCGACTAAAACGCCGCGGCATGCCCGTGCGTGTCGCATCAGCGGGCGCCATCCACCGGGTCTGGATCGGAGCGCACGCGACGCGCACGGAGGCGACGGCGGCAATGCAGGAATTGAAGCGGGCCCGCATAGACGGGTTCGTGGTCGAGACACCGTGACGCGCGACGCGACCACGCCCCTGATGCAGCAGTACCGCGAAATCAAGTCGCGGCACGCTGATGCGATCCTGCTGTTCCGCATGGGCGACTTCTACGAAATGTTCTACGAAGATGCCGAGACGGCCTCCCGCGTCCTCGGCCTGACGCTGACGTCGCGCAACAATGGGGGCGCCGCTCAGGTGCCACTGGCCGGTGTGCCGGTGCGTGCGCTCAACGAGTATCTGCGGCGGCTCGTGCAGCACGGCTTTCGCGTGGCAATCTGCGAGCAGGTGGAGGATCCGAGCACGGCGAAGGGGATTGTCCGTCGCGAAGTGGTCGAGAC
>JBKJKH010000506.1:0-3867 GCA_046597595.1 Gemmatimonadaceae bacterium | reverse complement strand
GGCCGGTGAAGTCGCGCGAGCACGTCGACCTCTGGTTGCACGGATTCGCTTTCCTTCAGGAAGACACGTCGCGAGTGTCGCTCTACAAGCGCAACTATCGCGACGACCTCATTGTAGCACGCAACCGCGACCGCGCCGCGACCGCGCTCGATACCAATCGCGTCCGCCTTCAGGCGCGCTTCGCGCAGAACCGGACGCTCTCCAACGTCCAGTTCGCGGCGCTCTATTTCGGGACGTGGGATGAGATGCGGTCCGCCATCGACATCTTCCTTCGCGCTGAAGGGAATCCGCGCGCAGCGACCGATGCCCAGTCACAGCAGCTGATCGCGTTCTTCGCGCAGCAGCTTCCCGCGCCCGCTGATCGCGAGTGGCTGCGGCTCTTCGTGTCGTCGCTCGTCGACGAAGGTCGCAAGTTCCATCACGCGTGGTGGGTCTCGCGCACACGGGAGCGCGCGCCGGTGCTGGCGCGCGTGGACGATATCTGGCAGCGGACGTACCGGCCGAAATTCCAGTCGTTCCTGAACAACAGTGGACAGGCGGCCGGTGACATGTTGCTCTCGCTCGCCATTGGCGGTGAGGGACGCACCGTCGCCGCCGGCAAGCAGCAGAACGTCGTCACAGTCACGTTCCCCGCCACGACCGCACAAGCGGAAGAAGCGATCTACGTGTTTGCACACGAAGTGGTCGGCAACATTGCGGGGACCGCACTGAACGACAACGTGACTCCCGCCGACCGTCGCAATGGCGTCTCCGATAAGCTCCAGAGCGCGGCCGCGGTGCGCGGCGGTGCGATGCTCCTCCAGCGGATTGCCCCCGAGCTCGTGACGGGCTACGCGCGCTTTTACCTGCGTGAGATCGGGCAGACGCCAGCGAGCGATCCGCTCGCGGCCCTCGTGGCGCAGTTTGCCCTTCCCGAAACGGTGCGCGACGCGATTCACCGCCAGCTGGAAACCGTCCTGGGGGGCATCTAGCGCAGGTGGCCGACTCGCCGTCTTCGGTTCCCGCCCGACGCCCGCTCGACCGGTCTGCTCTCGAGCGGGTGCTCGCTCGCGCGGCTGAACTCCAGGCAGGATCCAATGACATCGCCGAGTCGCTGACCGAGGAACAGATCGAGGAGCTCGGCAAGGAAGTGGGGTTTTCCTCCGAGCACCTCAAGCAGGCGTTGGTCGAAGAGCGAACGCGGATCGTGCTTCCTGAGGAATCGGGAATCGCGGCCCGCATCGCCGGCCCCAGCGTCGTTGTGGCGGGGCGCACCGTCAGTGGATCGGTTACCCAGGTGCTGGCCGATCTCGACAACTGGATGCATCACGAGGAGTGCCTGCAGGTGCGCCGCCGGATGGCAGACCGGATCGTCTGGGAGCCGCGGCGCGATCTCATCGGCAACATCCGGCGCGGGTTGAACCTTGGCGGCCGGGGCTACGACCTGACGAAGGCGGGCGCGGTTGCCGCGAGCGTGGCGCAGATGGACGGGAAACGGACACACGTCCGCCTCGAGGCGGACCTCTCACGCCCGCGCGCAAATCGCATTGGGGGCGGGATCGCCACGGCCGGAACCGGCGGCGTGACGTCACTGCTCGCCCTCGGCATCATCTTCTCCGGCGCAATCTCGATCGCCGCGCCGTTTGTTCCCATCCTCGCCGCCGCGGCACTTCTTCCCGCCGTGGCAGGCGGTGCTGGCGGCTATGCAGCCGCGCGCGCACATCGGAAGTCCGCCGAGCGCGTGCTGGGCGCACTTGAGCAACTCCTCGACCGGCTGGAGCATGGCGAGATGCGGCGCACGCCGTCGTTGCTCGACCTGCTGCCGAGCGGCAAGCCGCGCCGTTAGGCACCGCCGATGACTGAGATTACGATTGTTGCCGTGGTCGGAGGCGGACTGATGGGAAGCGGGATCGCGCAGGTTGCGGCGCAAGCCGGGTTCGAGACGGTGCTGCGGGAAGTCTCCGAGTCGCACGCCTCGAAGGCATTGGCGAGTATCGAGCGTTCGCTCTCGAAGTCTGTCGAGAAAGGAAAGCTCGACGCCTCCGCGCGCGACGCCGCCCTGGGGAAGCTGCGCACGACCACTGCGCTGGAGGAGGTGGCGGATGCCGACATCGTGATCGAGGCGATCGTCGAACAGCTCGAGCCAAAAAACGCGCTCTGGAAGGCACTCGACGCACTCGCGCCTCCGCACACCATCTTTGCCTCGAACACATCGAGTCTCACCATTGCGGCGATGGCCGCTGCGCACGGGCGGCCCGACCGTATGGTTGGCCTGCACTTCTTCAATCCCGTGCCGGCGATGAAGCTCGTCGAGGTCGTGCGCACCGTAACCACGAGCGACGCCACGTTCCGCACGGCGTTCGACTTTGCGCGGCGGCTGGGCAAGGAGCCCATCGCCGCCAAGGATTCGTCGGGCTTCGTCGTGAACCTGCTGCTGGTGCCATACATGCTCGACGCGATTCGCGCGCTGGAGCGCGGCGTGGCGTCAACGACAGACATCGACACCGGCATGATGCTCGGCGCCGGCCACCCCATGGGCCCGCTCGCGCTAAGCGATTTCGTGGGACTCGACACGCTGTTCAGTGTCGCCAACGTGTTGTTCGACGAATATCGGGAGACCCGCTACGCGCCGCCGCCGCTGCTCAAGCGGATGGTGCTGGCGGGCATGCTCGGGAAGAAGACTGGCCGGGGATTCTACGATTACTCGGGCGACGCGCACAAACCGATCGACCTCGGGCTCTGAGGACACGCCGAGATGGGTGTCTGATCTTCCCAAAAGGGCTATGTTCATGAGTATGCCCGACTTGCATGATGCAAACCGCTTCTGCCGCGAGATACTGCCCAGCGTCTCGCGGACATTTGCGCTCAGCATCCGCTTCCTGCCGGGCAACCTCGGCCGTACCGTCGGAGTTGCATACCTCATCTGCCGTATCGCCGACACCGTCGAAGACGATGGAGCGGCGACCGTGCCCGCAAAGACTGCGGCCCTTGATGCACTCCTCCGCGCATTCGATGGACCTGCGGACGTAGACGCATTCCGGCAATCCGCAGCCTGGGTGCAGGGCGACGCACACCACGTGGAGCTCGTGCGTCGCGCCGACCTGGTGTTCGAGGTTTTCCGCTCCCTGCCCGCCCGCTCCCAGGATCGCGTGCGACACTGGGTCGCCGAGATGGTCCGCGGGATGAAGAAGTTCGTGGTGCTCTATCCCCGCGGTATCCGTATCCAGACCACGGAGGAGTACCGCGAATACTGCTACTACGTGGCGGGGACCGTGGGGAACCTGCTGACGGACCTCTGGTACCAGTACGCCCCCAGTATCGGCCCCGCGAAGTACCGCGAGCTCGGCACGCGATCGGTGGCATTCGGCGAAGCCCTCCAGACCGTGAATATCCTCAAGGACATCGCGTGGGACGCGGAGCACGAGAACTCCATCTATATCCCCGCCGAGTCCCTGCGTGAACATGGGAGCAGCCACCAGACGCTGCTTTCTCCGGCGCACGAGTCCCGCAACCACGCCGCCATCTCGGATTTCATCGACCTCGCCTGGCACGATCTCGACGAGGCACTCGAGTACACGCTGAGCATCCCGCGACGCGCCGTCGCCATTCGCGCGTTCTGTATTCTGCCGCTGCTCTTTGCCTACGCGTCGCTGCGCGATCTCTCGAAGTCGCGCGGGATGCTGCGTCCGGGTGGCGCCGTGAAGATTTCGCGGGCTGAAGTGAAGGCCCTGATGTTCGTGGGCCCGCTGCTGCTGCTGAGCAATGCTGGGCTGCGATGGCTGGTTGCCAAGGTGCGCGCGCGGCCGGTGACGCTGTGGCGACGGCAGCCACAGGTCGCCACGAGCTGAGCCAGGCGCAGTGACTTCCCCGGGGCCGGAGCGGTTCCGA
>JBKJKH010000236.1:0-3434 GCA_046597595.1 Gemmatimonadaceae bacterium | reverse complement strand
CGCCCATCGTGACGGCCTCGCGCGGCACGTTCTCCTCACCGAAGAAATCGGCGGCGGCGTCGCGCCGTGTGACATTGTCGAGGGTGAGGAGAACGTGCCGCGCGAGGCCGTCACGATGGGCGTGGCGACAATCCTCAACGCCCGTGAAGTGGCAATCCTCGCGACTGGCGAGCACAAGGGCCTGATCGTGCGGCGCGCCGTCGAGGGGGAGGTGGATGTCGAGGTTGCCGCAACGTTTCTCCAGTTGCACCCCAACACCACGTTCTACGTTGATCGCGCGGCTGCCGAAGAGCTGACCCGCGTGAAGACGCCGTGGCTCGTTGACGAAGTCCACTGGACTCCCCCGCTCATCATCCGCGCCGTCGTCTGGCTTTCGCAAGCGACGGGCAAGGCGATCCTGAAGCTGACCCAGGCAGATTATGCCGAGCATAAACTTTCGTCGCTGGTGGCACGCTACGGATCGCCAGGCGCGGTGAATGGCGAAATCTGGAACCGTCTCGGCGAGAAGATCCGCGGCAAGTCGAAGCTGCCGCGCAACCAGAAGGTCATTCTCTTCTCGCCCCATCCGGACGACGATGTCATCTCGATGGGCGGGATGCTGCGCAAGCTGGTCGAGAACGAGAACGAGATCCTGGTCGCGTACATGACGAGCGGCAACATCGCCGTCTTCGACCATGACGTGCGCCGCTACGTGGATTTCCTGGAGCGCCTCGGCATCGAGGGGATCATCGAACCCGTGTCGGCAGCGGAGCTGGGCAGGCGCGTGCGCGAGTTTCTGGACTCCAAGCACCCCGGCGACGTCGATATCGCCTCTGTGCAGAATCTCAAGCGCATCATCCGTGAGAGCGAAGCGGTCAGCGGCATCGAGGTCATGGGACTGACGCGGAAAAATGCGCGATTTCTTGACCTGCCCTTCTACCAGACGGGCAAAGTGCGCAAGGATCCGATCGGTGCCCCCGACATCGCGATCGTGAAGGCGCTCCTCGAGGAGGAGAAGCCCGCGTTGATCTTCGTTGCCGGCGACCTCTCGGATCCGCATGGTACGCACAGAATGTGCAAGGAAGCCATCGACGGCGCGCTCGCGCAGATGCACGAACGTCCCGATCTGCCGGAGAAATGGCTGTACCGCGGGGCATGGCAGGAGTGGCCGATTACCGAGGCCACGTGGCTGGTTCCGCTCTCGCAGGAAGAGTTGCGGCTCAAGATCCAGGCGATCTTCAAGCACCAGTCACAGAAGGATTCCGCGCCGTTCCCCGGCGCTGACGACCGGGAATTCTGGCAGCGCGTCGAAGACCGCAACATGGACACGGCCGCGACACTGAACCGTTTGGGATTAGCCGAGTACTTCGCGATGGAGGCTTATGTGGTGGAATAGGGCGACCTCATGACCGGGCGATTCACGGTCCTCGATGGAATCGTGCTCGTCGTGTACCTCATCGGCGTCACGGCACTCGGGATGTGGCTCGGGCGCAAGCAAAAGGATTCGACCGATTACTTCGTTGCCAGCCATTCGATCCCGTGGTGGGCCCTGATGTTGTCCATCGTTGCCACGGAGACGAGCGCGCTGACGTTCATCAGCACGCCGGGCCTCTCCTATGGCAGCGGCCCGGGCCTGGGCGACCTGGGGTTCCTCCAGATCGTTGCCGGCTACATCATCGGGCGCTTCGTCGTCGCGGGTGTGCTTCTCCCCCGGTACTTCCAGGGCAAGCTCGTGACCGCGTATGCGCTGTTGGAACAACGGTTTGGCCTGGCGACCCGGCGATTCACATCGATCGTGTTCATGGGCACGCGCGCCATGGCGGATGCGGTGCGCGTCTTCGCGACGGCAATTCCGGTGGCCCTCATCATCGGCCCATCGATCGGGAACCCGGATCTCGTGATGCCGGTGGCGGTGCTGATTCTCGGCGCGCTCACGATCCTCTACACGTATCGCGGTGGCATGCGCGCCGTCGTGTGGACGGAGCTGCTTCAGGCGAGCGTGTACATCTTTGGTGGCCTCTCTGCCGTCTGGCTGCTCGGTCAATCCGTGAGCGGGGGCTGGTCGCAGATCTTCGCCAGCGCGGGGGAAGCGGGCAAGCTCCAGGTCATCGATACCTACATGGGTCTCGACCGCGCGCACACGATCTGGGCCGGGCTCATCGGCGGTGCGTTCCTCGCGATGGCGTCGCACGGCACGGACCAGCTCATCGTGCAACGGCTACTCTCCGCACGGAACCTGCGGGATGCGCAGAAGGCAATCATCGGCAGCGGCTTCATTGTCTTCGTCCAGTTCACGCTCTTTCTGATTATCGGCTTGGGGCTCTGGGCGTTCTATCAGGGGCGCGCCTTCACCGCGTCTGACCAGATCTTCCCGAGCTTCATCATCGAGCGGATGCCCCCCGGGCTCGTGGGGTTGATCGTCGCGGCGATCGTGGCCGCGACGATGTCGACGCATTCCGGCGCGATCAACTCGCTGGCCGCGAGCGCGACGTACGACATCTACATGCCACTGACGGGAAGAACGGCCGATGATCCCCGCGTGCTGCGCGTGGGCAAGTTGTTCGCGATCGGCTGGGGTGTCGCCCTGACGCTCGGCGCCCTGCTGTTCAAGCAGCAGGGGACCCCAGCGGTCATCGTCGCGCTCGGCATTGCGAGCTTCACCTACGGCGGCCTGCTCGGCGGTTTCTTTCTCGGCATCTTCTGGAAGCGCGCCATTCAGCGCGATGCGATCACCGGCATGTCGATGGGCATCCTGGCGATGAGCTTCATCGTGTTTGCGAAGCAGATGAGCGGCTGGGTCCCGAGCATGGCACCGACCCTCGCGCCGTTCGCGCGCATCGCGTGGCCCTGGTATGTCCTCATCGGGACCTCCATCACCATGATCGTCGGTATTCTCAGCAGCTTTACCCATCCGATGCCGTCGGACGCTGACATGAAGGCACGCGGATGAGCGATGTCGTGATCGGGATCGATGGGGGCGGTACCAAGACCCGTGTCATGGTCGCCGACGAGCATGGCGCCGAGATCCTGACCATAGAGGGTGGTGGGAGTGCAGTGCGTGGCGAAGGGGGCGCTGAGCGGTCCGCGGAAATCATCACCGCGCTCGTGCGCGATGCACTCAAGTCGAGCGACATGGAAAATGTCCGTCCTCGCGTGCTGTGTGCGGGCGTTGCAGGCACGGGGCGTGAGCCGGAGCGCCAAGCCCTGTGGCAGGCGCTCGTGACGGCAGACATCGCCGAGGATGTGGTAGTGCATGCGGACGCCACGATCGCGCTGGACGATGCGTTCGGCGAAGGCCCGGGGATCCTGCTGATCGCGGGCACTGGCTCCGTTGCGTTCGGGCGGGGGCCAACGGGGCGCGTCACGCGCTGCGGTGGGTGGGGGCCCGTTATCGGAGACGAAGGATCGGGCGCGTGGATCGGGCGTCGCGCCCTGTCGGTGGTCACGGCCTCATC
>JBKJKH010000034.1:0-6351 GCA_046597595.1 Gemmatimonadaceae bacterium | reverse complement strand
GTCGAAGAGCCGCGCCTGCCGCTGTTTCCGCGGCGAGAGCCGCTTCATTGCCTGCCTCCGTCCCGCGTCGCGCTCAGTAGGCGCCGTACCGGCGGAGCACCGCAGGGATAGTGCGCGCGAGAATGGTCAGGTCGAGCCAGAGCGACCAGCGCTCGATGTACTCGCGGTCGAGACGCACGACCTCATCGAAGTCCACGACGTCGCTGCGTCCCGTGACCTGCCAGAGACCCGTGATGCCCGGCTTCACGTCCAGCCGGCGAAAGTGATGCGCCTCGTAATCGGCGAGGTCGGACTCGAAAAATGGACGCGGCCCGCAAAGTGACATGTCCCCGACGAGCACGTTCCAGAGCTGCGGAAGCTCGTCCACGCTCCAGAGGCGCAGCCACCGGCCGAGGCGCGTCGTGCGGGGATCTTCGGCAATCTTGAAGAGGCGCGGGTCGCCGGTGATGTTCAGATGCGCCAGCGTTTCCTTCTCCTCATCCGCGCCGTGCCGCATGGTGCGAAACTTCAACATGCGGAAGCGGCGCCCGAACATGCCGGCGCGATGCTGGGAGAAGAAGATCGGACCCGGCGAATCGAGCTTGATCATCAGGGCAACGACCGCGAAAAGCGGCGCCGTGAGCACGAGGCCTATTCCCGCGCCGCAGAAATCCAACAGGCGCTTGAGGAACAGTTCCTGTCCACGCAAGGCGGGCGTGCCGAGCTCGAAGAACGGCTGGTCCTGCCGCCACACCATGTTCCGGCGCACGCCGGCGATGCCTACTGATCGGGCCGGGTACAGCAGAGAGCAGCCCGATGCGAGCGCAAGATCCAGCACGGTAAGGAGATCTTCCTCTTCCAGCGGATCGCCGACGAGGACGGCTTCGACGTTCTGCGAGGCGGCAATCATCGGCAACTCACTCACTGTCCCCAGCGCGTTGGGTGCCGCCACGGTCGCGAGCGACACGAAGCCGACGAGCCGGGGGGCGTGCGCTTCGGGCGTGTTCTCCGTGGCCGCACGATATGACGCCTCGGACCCGACGAACAGCGCTCGGACGTCGCCACGCACACTCGGCCAGTACCGGCTGACGAGGCTCTCGTACAGGTGGCGTCCAATCGCGACCCATCCCCACAGCAGTGCCATCGTGATTGCAAACGGCAACGCGATCGCGGAAACGCCGAGCGCGCGCATCGGCGCCCAGTACACCAGTCCGACGCCGAGCACGCAGCCCGTGAGTACATCCACCGTCGCATGCGGGCTTCGGCGCACGCGATAATTCCCCGTCACGAGCAGTCCGACCAGCAGGCTGGCGGCGAAAAACAGCGGTTCTCCCGGAGAACCTCGCACCACGGTGGCGATCCGCGCGAGCGATGTTGAGCCGGGAAGGTTCGCCAACTCCATCCCCGCCATGGAAAGGGTGGCGAGATAGCTGAAGCCGAGATCGGTGAGGGCGAGGGACAGCGCGCGCAACACGGTGCGCGCGAGATGCCGTCGCACGACTCGCGGCCGGCGAGGTCGTGGCGTGCCGGAGAACCGCTTCCATCTCTCGCGCAATGCACCCGGCTGACTCGCTGGCTGATCGAGTGGCGCAGTGTCGGGGGACGCGCGAAGCGTCTGCGGCATTCAGTGATGGCGAAAGAAGAGCGGCGTGACGTAAGTCACACTGCCGACGACATTTGACGCGTCTAACCTGAATTCTAGCCCAATCATAAAACCGAGAGCAAGGAGCAGATCGTCACGGACGAACGCTGTAGCTCAGCGACAGGGACCCTGCGCTCGCCTCGCGACCAAGTCCGGTGCTCGGGCAAAACAGCGCATGCTCGAAGAACATGTTGTACCGGCGGCCTGACGTCGCACGTGCGCTGAGGCGACCGTAACGAGTTGCCACAGAGGCTCTCGCTCCAGGCGCGAAGGTCACGTCGTGCTGGCACCACGCATTGTCCAGATTCTCGGCTATGCGGGGGATGAAGTCGAAGTAGGCATCATTCTCCCAGCGCACCCGATTCAGGTTGACGCCGGCCTGCCAGCGCGTCGATATCCAGTCCAGCGCTACCCACTGGCTGCTTCCACCAGGGCCGATCCCCGCCCCGATTATTTCACCCCGATTCGTGTAACCCTGCTCCACTGCCCGGCTCACATAAAAGCTGCTCGTAGCCCGGCGCGTCGCACTGCCCCCTACTTCGAGATTGGTCAGTTCGGCTTCTACGGACAGGGCGCCGGCGTGCTTTCCGTCTCCGCGGCGCGGCCCGAGCCACCGCATGCCCACTGTATAACCCTGCGAGTGCGCCGGATCGGTGAGCAGGTCACGCAGCGATTTCGGCTGGCTGGAACGCGCCCATTCCCCATACGCTTCGGCGCCGTCCGACGGGAGGCGCAGCCGCGCGAAGGCCGAGAATAGTTGATCACGGCCACGCTTCCGGGTGGAGTCACCGGTGGGACGCTCGTTCGGATTCCCAACGTCTGCCAGCACGTCAAGAATTCGCAATGGAACGCTCGACCATCCGGAGACCGGCGCGAAGACGGCGCGAGCAAGACCAATGTTGAGCCTCGGAGCTGCCGCGGGCGACCAGTCTAATGCCGCCGCGCTGAAGCTGCGGACGTCGTTCGATGCGTCCGCATCGTAATACCCAGACTCTGACAGCCCGCCAATTAACCATCGCCACTCGAAACGCCCGGCGCGCGTGGCGTGTGGACGTGCGCTCCCAAAAGCCATGTGCGGGAAGCCCTGCGCATTGTTGCTCAAGAGGAGCGCATTCCTGACGCCCGGGCCCCACCAGTGATTCTCCGTCCCGAGCGCAGCACGCACCGCCCCGAGTGTCACCGACGCTGAGGACTGCCCGAGCGTGAAGCTCACGCTCTGTTCGTCTCCGAAACGGTACGGCAAGTCGATGGTGGCCGGTCCGCCGTGAAATGGCGAGTTGAACCGATTCGATGGGCGCTGCGGCGGTGGGACGATGTAGTCCGGGATGCCGGCGAATACCCTGTTGGCAGACATGAATATCTCAGGCGCGACGACCACGAGCCATCGACCCCGTGACGCTACGAAACCACCCATCGCCGAAAGGTTCGCCCCCTTCCCGGCCCACATGCCGCCGTCGTTCGCCACCTGCGGAATGGCCGCGTTATACGTCCCCGAGATCCTCGGCGCGATCAGCGCGAATCGGTGCGTATTCCCTTCTGGCGCATGGCGAGCGAGGCTGGACAGCGGCGAGCGGAGGAGCGAGGGCTGCGCATTCGCACCATCGCGCATTCCTGCAGCACGCGACGAGTCCTCGTCCCCGCCACCAAGAAGCGGCAGGACGATCCACGACGAATCGGGCCGCGCGGCAGGCATCTGGCCCTGCGCAGCGGTGACCGAGCACATGGCGACACACGCAAGAGCAAGAAGCTTCACGAACCGAATCTATTGCGCGGACACCAGCATGAGGACGCCGCGTTTATCTTGCGCCGATGCATTCCGCGCCCGGGATACTTGCTCTCCTGCTGACGCTTTCCGTCACCGCGTCCGTGGCCGATGCGCAAATCCGCGTCCGGTGGGATGGGCGTGCGGATCTTCATCCCGGCAGCGATGCAGAAGTATTCCTGCGGGTGCTCACCCTGCGCGACAGCACCAGCGGCGTTCCGTGGACAACGCGCGCACTCTCACCCATGGAGATCGACGCGCTGGTCAATGCGTCACGCGCCAGGTCGCCGACTCAGCTGGAGCGCGCGCCAGAGCGCATGCCAGAGCGAATCCCGGCAGTACGAGGCACTCTCCTCATCGACATCGCCACTCCCGTTGCGGCTGCACGATTCAACTCCGCCTTTCCGTTCGGGAGTGACGATGGAGCGGTCTGGGCTGGACGAGGGACAACCGCGTGGACGACTTTTGGCGCAACGCTGCGCGCGGGACCGGCGTCCCTGGGCATTCACCCCGTTGCCTGGAGGACCAGCAACGCCTCTTTTCCCCTCGCATTTGAAGGCGCTCCCGCACCACTGCGCTATGCGGATGCCCTGCATCCCACTACGGTGGATCGTCCCCAGAGATTTGGCGACGGCGCGGTGGGTCGTGTAGACGCCGGAAACTCCTTCTTCCGCCTTGATAGCAAGCTGTTGAGCCTCGGCGCCTCGACAGCTCCGGAAGCGTGGGGGCCGGCGTCGTTCTTTCCTTTCCTGCTCGGTACCAATGCCCCCGGATTCCCGCACCTCTTCGCAAGTTCGGGAATGCCCTGGAACCTCTACGTAGCGAAACTGCATGCAAAGGTGATCTACGGACGACTCACGGAATCACCGTACGCGTTTCGCGATTCCCTGAATGTTCGTGAGCGCTTTGCTTCTGGCCTCGTGTTCGGGGTGGGCTTTCCAGTGTTGCCAGGTCTCGAAGTGGGCCTCGGACGCTTCTTCCACACGCCACTCATCAATGGGCGGCGTCCGTCACGTGCTGATTACCTCAAGCCATTCGAGGGACTGCTGAAGCGCGGGCTCACGCGCGTCGACGACACCGGCGAAGGGGACTTTGATAATCAGCTCGCCAGCGTGTTCGGCACCTGGCGCTTTCCCTCGAGCGCGGCGGAGCTTTACTTCGAGTTCGGCCGCGAAGATCACAGCTACGATTTTCGCGACCTCCTGCTGGAACCTGACCATACCGGCACGCGCCTCTACGGCTTGCGAAAAAGCTGGAATGGCAAGCGTGACGCGCTCTGGTCCCTCCGCGCGGAGACGTTCGGCGCCGAGGCCACTCAGGCAGTCCGTGTGCGTGCGGAGGGAGCGACGTTTCTCGGCACCGCGGTTCGGCAGGGCCATACCCAGCGTGGGCAACTGCTCGCGGCCGATGTTGGGCCGGGGAGCGCCGCCGCTCAATCGCTGTCTGTGGATCGGTACGCCAACGGCGGCCGAACCGGGATGAAATTGACCCGCAAGCTCCGCAGCGAGGCGAGGACTTTCCAGGCGACCGCTGTACCGGACCCACGCCTCGAAGTTCAGTACTCGCTGGAAGCAGAGGCGATGCGTCGTGCCATGGCCGTGGACATTACGCTTGGCATCGCCGGCGTTCACTACACCCGCCGCAATCTCCAGGAGAATGCGTCCGGGGTGAGCCTTTGGATGGCGCTGCGTCCAAGATCTCCTGTTTGGTGATGTCTATCACCTCTGTCCAGTGACTTCGAGCGGGGTGCGGAACAGCTTGTGACGAGACATGAGCAAAGGCGGGTATCCCCTTGAGAATAAAGGCATTGCCTCTTGCCTACGGCAATGCTTAGCTTGGCGGACCATCTATAGTGGGTGGGTGAGGCGCCGTTCTTAACGTTGATGTCACCGCAGAGTATCTTTGCACCCCTGATGACCTCGAGCAGCAACTCAGCTGGGACCCTTCGGCGCAGCTTCAAGGCCGCCATTGATTTCGCCTGCGGCGCGGCGGCGTTTCTCATCGCCTCTGCTGTAACGCGCGGGTTCGACGCCCCGGTCATACCGGTGGTCGCAATCGCGATGCTTGTGGGCCTCCTGGTCGCGTTCGCGAACGCTTCGTTCGGCGGGTATCGCACCATCTGGCACTACACCAGCCTGGCGGAAGCAGCGATGCTTGGCATCGCGTCAGTGGTTGTGTTCGCCGCCTTGATCCTGATTGCGGTGACCAATGCGGTGCCAATGGCCCGCGCCGCGATACTCCTCACGCCGCTCCTGACACTCGCGTTCACCGGCGGCATCCGGATTCTTCGTCGCTGGCACGTCTCCTTTGGCAAGCGCCGTGACCGGATGCGTCGCAGTGGTGGGCAGGGTGAAACGGTGCGCCGCGTGCTGATTGCGGGCGCTGGAGATGCCGGCCTCATGGTCAGCCGCGACTTTGCGTACGGCGCGCCGCGAGGCCTGGCGCTCGTGGGGTTCCTCGACGATGACCAGCGGAAGGTCGGCACGGTGCTGAATGGGGCTCCCGTCCTCGGCCCGATGTCCGATCTGCTCGCGATCGCCGCGCGATATTCGATTTCAGAACTGGTGGTGGCGATGCCCTCCGCGCCGCCGCACGTCGTTCGGTCCCTCATGCGGACTGCGGAAGACAGCGGCATTCGCGTCCGCCACATCCCCGGTATTGCCGACCTCGTTGCCGGCTCGCAGGACGTTCACCGTCCGGGGAGCGTCACCCTGCACGAGCTGGTCGATCGCACCACGCTCGACCGCGACCGGTATCGCGGTTCCGAAGACGGGGGGCGCCGGGTGCTGGTCACCGGCGGCGCAGGATTCATCGGCTCGCATCTCGTACGCCTGCTTCTGGATCGTGGCTATCACGTCCGGATTCTCGACAGCTTTGCGTATGGGCGTGCCGGAATCGATGACATCGAGGATCATCCACGGCTTGAAGTGCTCCAGGGCGACATCTGCAACCTGCGCGACGTCAGCTA
>JBKJKH010000020.1:0-2578 GCA_046597595.1 Gemmatimonadaceae bacterium | reverse complement strand
GCAAGCGCCTGGCTGCAGCCGGTTCCTCCCGTGCCTATGAAATGTTCTGCCTGCGCGTCTACGGCATCGCGCTCGCGCAGTACAGCGTGCTCGATACGGAGCAACTCGAGGCGCTCGCGCAGGCGTTCAAGCAGGCACCGGCTGGCGTCCTGCTCGACATCGGGTGCGGAGCGGGGCGCATCGCGGGGTACATGGCCGAGGCCACAGGCGCCCCGGTCGTCGGCATAGACATCGCGGAGGCGGCGCTGGCGCGCGCCGGGGGGAGCGCGAAATATGCCGTTGCGACCTCCGAGTCCCTGCCCTTCCCGGCGGCGTCTCTCGCGGGCGTCTACTGCATCGACGTCCTGAACCTGTGCGGCGACGTCGGGGCCACACTCGGCCGCGTGGCCGACGTGATGACGCCGGGGGGACGGCTCTGCATCCTCAACAGCGAGCTGACATCCAGGCCCGAGACGGACACGACGGCGCTCGCGCACGCGAGCACCATCGGCCAAGGGCTGCGTAGCGCAGGATTCTGCTGGGAAGTGCGGGATTTTTCTGCGAACGAGCGTGCGATCTGGGGACGCGCACGAATCGCCGCGACCGAACTGTCCGGGGCCTTCGAGGCCGAGGGCAATGCCGCGTTAGGCGCTGACCTGCTGCGCGAAGCGCTGCGAGGCGACCGGTGGGCCCGCGAAGGCCGTCTCCGCCGGCTGTTCTACATCGCCGTGGCGTCCCTGTCCGCCTGACCACTCGAGCACGTGCAGGAGCGTCGTCGCGCGGAGCCGGTCACGCGCGAGTGCATACGCGTCCGCGTCACGCCCAAGACGCTCGGCCGCGGTGATCAGCTCCACGGCGCCGTGATACCCGGGTACGAATCCGTGATTCGTGTGTGAGCGCAAAAGGCCGCGCGCCGCGGCTTCCCCGCGAAGTTCGTCAGCGCCGCAGTGCCAGAGCACGCACGCGGTACGCTCGAGATCCTGCACCGTGACACGCGCGCCCTGACTCCACACGCGAAAGGCAGCGAAAATCTCACCAGCGGCCTCCGCCACTTCGAGCGCCGCGGCAAGCGTCGGAGAAAAGAGCGACGCGCGGACAAAGACCCATGGCGGGATGCTGTCGTCCTGAAGTGAGGCGAGGTGCAGGAGCGTCTGCTGTGGCGTCTCCGTGTCGATACCGAGCGTTGCAGTGAGCGCGGCGCACGCACCCTCGGTGCTTCCCCAGCGCGCTACCGCGAGGCTTGCGAGCAGGTGTTCTTCCGCTTCGGCCGTGAGCTCGACGTCTGGCAGCGCGGAGGCCGATGGAGAGCGCGACAAGTGCGTGCGGAGCGCGTGCATTGTATCTCGCACGTGGCCAGGCTCGATCGCGATGCCGGCGTCACGCGCCGCGGTGGCACACAGAAAGCGCAATCGGAGCATCGTCACGAACGATGTCGCGAAGGGGTGCAGCAACTGCACCATGTACCACGCCTTGAGAAACGTGCGGCGACGAGGATCGCCGTCGGCGAGGGGGGGCGGACGGAGGTACCACTCCCGGTAGTGACTCAGGAAGTTGGTAGTTGGCGCGACGGCAACGGGATCGGAAATTTCGTGGGTGGTGCCCAGGGCGAGCTCGATCGCGGCGCGCCCATCGCGCGTCTTGACTCCATTCCCGGACATCGCTGCTTCGAGCGCCAGCGCCCCGGTGTCACCGAGTACCTCGCGGGTGATCGCGAACACCCGCTCGTGCAACCGCGCACTGAACGGCAGGGTCTTGATCGCCTGGATGACTCGCTCGGCGTCGTCCGCTGCACACTGGCCGGTCGCCGTCATGCGCTCGAGGGCAGCGCGCACTTCGACAAGCGCGACGGTAGCGGCAGCGTATCCGTACTCCTCAGGCGCGTGCAGGATTGCTACTTCATCGTCGCCGTCCAGAAGCCCGTCGCGAAACCACTCGAAGACGCGGCCCACGCCGATCATGCCCTGCGGTCCCAGTTCCACGGCGCGCAGCGCCCCCATGCTCGCCGCGCCGATAACGCGAATGCCGGCCGTCAGCGCATACAGCAATTCCTTATGCGTGACCGCCGGCACCGAAAAATAGTACCCGTCGAGGATCACGATGGTGCTGGGTCGCGCGGTCATCGCCTGGAGGACGTCGCCGCGCTGCGCGGGAGGTCGCAGGTCTACCCGAGCCAGCAACGCGCGCCACTCGGCGTCAGGCTCTCGGGGCAGGCACGGGCCCGCGAACACCACGACTTCAGGCATAGTGGCCTTCTCGTAGCCCCGGAATGAAGCCGATCACCACTGGAACGTTCACGTCTGGCCGCGTGATATCGACGACGAACGGTTCGAGCTCCACACGTGCGATTGCGGCCAGCACCCGCTCGAGATCGTCGTTCAGGTCGCCAGACGCGAGTTGCGGCAGGTCATCGAACCCGCAGCGCGCAGCGGGGACCTGAAATCGCTCGTGTAGTGCCGCCGCATCGGCGCCGTCGGCGAACTGCGTGAGGTCGTCCCGCGCGCCGGAGATGTACGTGAGCCGCGATTGTGCTGCCTCCGTCAGCGCACGCGACAGCGCGACTGCGGGATCGCAATGACAGCCGGCGCCGCGCCAGATTGAC
>JBKJKH010000019.1:0-3374 GCA_046597595.1 Gemmatimonadaceae bacterium | reverse complement strand
GGTGTGAACTTCACTGCGTTGCTCAGCAGGTTGAGCATGATGTGACGCAAGTGCGTCGGGTCCGTGTGCAGGCGTGGCATCGCCGATCCGACGGTCAGCGAAAAGGCGAGGCCCCGTTCCTTTGCGAGCGACTCCACCTCGGTCGCGAGTTCGATGAGGAATGGGCGCAGGTCGATAGGCTCTCGATGCACCTCGAGCCTGCCGCTGGAGATGCGTGCAAGATCAAGAATACGCTCGACGAGGTCCCGGAGCTGGTTCGCAGATGCCTCGATGCGCTGCACGGGGAGGGCCTGGCGTGGTGACAGTTCGCCGTAGACGCTGTCGCGCAGGAGTTCCGTAAATCCCACGATTGCGTTCAGCGGCGTGCGCAACTCATGCGAGACGTTCGCGAGGAACTCGTTTTTGGCGCGATTTGCGCGCAATAACGAATCTGACACCTGCTGGAGTTCCGCCGTGCGCGCTGCGACACGCCGCTCTTCGCGACGCTCCGCCCGGATGGCAAGCGCCATGGCCACGAGCGACGCAGCGGCGAGCGCCCAGATCGCAATGCGAACCAGTGCGATACCTTCTGCTGCCGCGCTCGCCGCGCCGCCGGCGGCCCCGAGATGCGCCCGCTCCGCGACGCTCAACGCGCGCGTCGCCAGGAGCGCGCCGACGACCACGGCCGCCATCACCACGAGCAGGGCGAATGCCGTGGGGCTTGTGCGTTCGCGAGGACGGGGTCCGTCGGGTTCGAAGGCTGACAAACGCTCGGGATTCATTGACTGGACGGCGGTTGCACGCTAATCCTCGCGCCATGCGAGAATCACATAGCACGGACGCGCGAGAACGCCTCGTCGTCATGCTCGCCGAGCGCTCAGCGCGGCGAGGGACCTTCACATTGGCATCGGGAAGGGAATCCTCGCTCTACATCGACGCCCGGCTGACCACGATGAGCCCGGATGGATTGGCGCTCATCGGGCCCTTCGCCCTTGGTGAACTCGAGCGACTCAGCTGGAGCGTGGATGCGGTGGGCGGGCTGACGCTTGGTGCCGACCCGATCAGCTATGCGATTGCCTATGCGAGCGACGTGGCCGGTCGCAGGGTACGCGCATTCACGGTGAGAAAGGAGCCGAAGGCACACGGCACCGGTAGACAGGTTGAGGGTCCCTTCAAGGCTGGCGACCGCGTCGCGGTGATCGAGGACGTCATCACCACTGGAGGTTCTGCGCTCAAGGCCGTTGAGGCCATTCGGCGCGAAGGGGGTGACGTCGCCGGTGTGCTGGCGCTCGTCGACCGCGAGGAAGGGGGGCGCGAGGCGCTCGAACGGGCGGGGCTTCGCGTTCATGCGCTGGCGCGTGCCTCGGAGATTGTCGCACGCATGGAACCCCGCGCTGACGGCTGACCGGTCTCGCGCGGCGTCCATCCCGGGGGCGCAGTGAGGGGAGCGAACCCGCGGAGCGTCGTGATGTGGGGGAGCACGATCTCCGCCCGGAAGCGCTGCATCATCCCGTCGCCGTCGTACCGCTCGCGGAATTGCACCGCCGTGAGTTTCAGGAGCGTGCGCACGTGGCGGCCGAAACTCTGCGGGGAAGAGTACTCAAGTTCGTCCGCAACATTCGAAACGGATAGCCCGGGGCTCTCGAACAGGTGCGCCGCGCGAACAAGGCGCGCGGTCGCGAGATAGCGCTTCGGCGCAGGAAGATGCGCGCGGAAAAATCGACTCATGAGCGTGCTGGGCACGACGTCGAGCCGTCGCGCGAGTTGCCGCACCGTGAGGACCGCCGGCGGGCACAGGAAAAGTTGTTCGAAGAAGCGCCAGCAATCGCCTGGCGCACCTGCGAGATCCTGTGCGAGCTGCGCGATGGCGCCAGCGGCTGCGGGCCGCCCACCCTGGCTTAGCGCGGCTCGCAATGCGCGCCATCCGGATGGCTGGCGCACGTCGACCAGCGTGCGAATGCCACTGCGCCCCAGATACAGCACTCCCTGGCTCGCCGGCCCATCAAAGCGGCTGAGGAGCGCCACGGTCGGCACGCACGGGAATTCGTGCACCATTCTGGCGAGGCGTTGCGCACTCCGCTCATCGCACGTTGATGCCGAGACGACCACCGCGCCCGCGCCACGCTCCCGCAGGTCGCGAATTACGTCGTCTGCGGTGTCGCGATGGAGGGCGCGATAGAGCCCCTCTCCAGCGGCGTCTACGCGAGCGCGCTCGTCAGCGGTGAGCAGCATGGTGGAAACCGGGACTGGGGCGGTCACCGTGGTCGTGTTGGTCTTCATGGCATCTCCTGTTCGGTCACCCGACGATGCCCTCGGCACGTCAGCAGGACGTCACCGCTTGCGCGCTCGTCGCTGGGCTTTTCGATTCCGGCATGTATTCGCTTGAGGAGTTACGGGACGCGCTCGCCCCGGCGTATCGGGTGGATACGGAGCTGCGCCAGGAGGGGATCGGACAGCGACTGCTCGCGCGCGATGCAGATGAGGGGCCGGTGATGATCACGGCGCTCAGTCATTCGCTCGCTCACCAGATGTCCGCTGAGGCGTTCGTGCATTCGATGCGCCAGACGATGATCGTGCGACATCCGGGGCTGCTTCCTCTGCTGCACGCCGGCCGGACGTCCGGCGGTATCACGTATTTCGTCACGCCCTTCCCCGACGGCCCCTCGGCGCAGGATCGGGTGCGGGATCGCGGCGTGCTCGCGGCATCGGCGGTCGCGGCCGTCGGCCGACGCGTGCTGGCGGCGCTCGCTTCCCTGCACGTTGCCGGTTTGATCCACGGGAGAATCAACGCCCGCGCGGTGTACGTGACCGCAGACGGCGCGGTGCTCGCTGATCACGGGGTGTACCAGGCATTGATCGGCGCGGGAGTTCCGGCGGCGGCGCTGCTCGCGGCCTATGGCACCTCGTCGCACGTCAGTCCCGAGCAGGTGGCGGGCGAACTCGCGGATGAGCGCAGTGACGTGTACGCGTTAGGCGCGACCCTGTACGAGCTCCTGACTGGCAAACCGCCATTCGGCGGACGCACCACAAGTGCGACACTCGTCACCGTACTGAGCGACGAGACGGGCGAAAACGTGGGGGGAGCGCAGACCCCGGGGCATGTCTCGCGCGCGATCCTGCGTGCGATCGAGAAGTTGCCCGACGACCGCTGGCAGACGGCGGAGGCCTTCGGCAGCGCCTTGGCAGAAAACGAGGGGCCGCGTCCCCGGGGCAAGTCGGGCTGTCTGCCCGCCACGCTCGCGATGGCGCTCGTCGCCGCGTGGCTCGCTCACTAGGGGCGGATTTGTTATGTTTCGGAGGTTCACCGACGGCCGGACGGTCGCGTCGGCGCTCGTCGCCGCCGAGGAAAGTCCGGGCTCCATGGGCAGACTGCCAGGTAACGCCTGGGCGCTTCG
>JBKJKH010000258.1:0-7608 GCA_046597595.1 Gemmatimonadaceae bacterium | reverse complement strand
TCGACGAAGCGCTGTTGGGCGGCGTACAACGCGAGACGATGCGCAAATGGAAGAAACACAGCCTGCAGTGGCAGGTCGGTCCAGTACGAATCGAGTGTCGTGCCCCACACCAACGCGCGGCCGCGCCCTGCCGGCGTTTCCACGAGGGCGGGAGCACCATCGTCGAAGCGCGCGAGCACGGCCGCACTCTTGTGTGGTGTCAGGACGCGCTCCCGATGGACACGTGCGGCGGCGAAGTCCCCGCTGCGTGATCCACGGAAAATCTCGAACACGGGATGCGCCTGATCGATGAACGAAATCGAGCCGCCCCCGGCCGCGGTACGATCCACAATGCCACCGATATCCGCAGGCACCAGCGTCCGCCACTCGAGTGGCAGGGCGATGTCGCGATCGCCCGGCACGAACAGCGCACCGCCGCCCGCCTCGACGATCTCGCGGATGCGTCGGCCGAGTGCACCGCCCGGAGGCGGCGCTTCATTGAAGATGAAGAGCGTACGTCCTTCGACATCCGCTTCGCGCGCGGCGCCGGCAGTGCGCACAGTGACCTCGACACGAGGATGCGTCGCAAGCGCCAGTGCGCGGGTCAGGTAAAGCGACTGCGCGCCGCGCGCGCCAGGTGGCTCGATCATCAGCGCGCGTACTGTTTCACCAGGTGCGACCACGAAGTAACGCACATCGTCCGGAGCGAGCGAGTCAGCCGTGATACGAACGGACCCGCGCACCGGGCGTTGGGCCACGCGTACGGGGGCGAACATCGCCCGGCCCGCGCCGTGCGCAGGCACAGTAACGCGCACGCGCTGTGCCGTGCGCCCCGCCATCTCCAGCGTGGCCGAGACGGCGCGCGGAACAGGACCAATGTTCACGAGACGCGCCTCGACCGTCGCGGCCGCTGCGTCTCCCTCGCCCTGCCGCTCTGCCGTGACGCTCGCCACGGCGACGTCCGATTCTTCCCGCTGCGAGACGTCGATCGCGCGGAGTGTCGCGCCGGGCGGGAGGGTGAGCTCGTCGCGGCGCGCCCAGGATGACCGGTGAAAGTCGGAGATGATTATCACTTCAGCGGAAGCGCGATCCGTCTTCTCGATCACCTGCGCCGCGAGCCGGATGCCAGGCGCGAGGCGCGTGCCTTCACCACCCGGCTCCAGGGTTGCGACGGCACGCTCCAGTCGTGCAACGCTGTTCGTCGCGGGAACGAGCTCGGTCGCGCTGGAGCCAAACGCGACGAGCGTGACGCGATCGCCTGCCCGCATGCCGCCGATGACTTCACGCGCCGCTTCTCGCGCGCGTGCCCAGCGTCCGCCGTACGCCATGCTGTAGGAGCGGTCAAACAGGACGACGAGCTCTCGGCCTCCGGCTGCGCCGGCCGCGAGGCGGCCGCTGGCGCGCTGTCGCTCGAGGAATGGGCGCGCGAACGCGGCGACGATGATTGCGATGGAGAGACAGCGGAGCGCAAGCAGCAGGAGCCGCCGCAGCCTGTGACGCCGGGTCGCCTGAAAGGGGATGCGTCGCAGGAACATGAGCGACGGAAACTCGACGACCGCCTTTCGATCGCGCTGGACGAGATGCACGATCAGGGGCACGGCCAGTGCGCCGAGTCCCAGCAGAAAGAATGGCGTGAGCAATCCCATGTTCAGCGCCGCCTGCGCTCTACACGCCTGCGCAGGCCCAGATACGTGTACAGGGCGCTGTCCAGCGGCTGAGACGTGTTGAACAGCGCGTAATCCGCGCGACGATCCTGAAGGACGCGCTCCAGCTCCGCGGTGTGTGCGGTGACCTGCCTGCGATACTCCTCTCGCAGGGCATCCGGAATCACAGGCATGCGGTCGCCGGTTTCGAGATCGATGAACGTGCCCGGATCATCAAAGGAGAAATCGAGTTCCCGTGGATCCATCACCTGGAACACGATGAGGTCATTGCCCCGTCCGCGGATCTGGTCCAGCGCGGAAGCGACGCGCGCGGGTTCCTCGTACAAGTCGGAGATGACGACGACGATGCTGCGGCGCCGAAGCGGATCGCTCAACGCCTCGAACGGCAGGGATGTGCCCGCGACGGCATCCAGGTCGCGCTCCGGCGCTGGCGTCTCACGCCTCGTGACTCGATCCAGCGAGTGCAGAATGCGCATCAGCTGCCGCGACTTCGGTGGCACGTACTCCTCGATCCCGGACGCGAACGTCGCGAGGCCGATCCGGTCGCGCTGCACGCCTGCGAAATACGCCAGGCACGCCGCGAGCGTGCAGCCGTATTCAAGCTTGCTCATGCGCCCTTGCCCTGCACCGTACGTCATGGAACGCGAAACATCGAGCAGCACGACGAAGTTCGTGTTCGTCTCCGCCTCATACTCCTTCATATAGAGGCGATCGGTACGCGCGAGCAACTTCCAGTCGATGCGCCGGATGTCATCACCCGGCGCATAGCTCCGATGCTCGGCGAAGTCCGTCGAAGCACCAACGTTGGGGGAGCGATGAAGCCCCTGGAGAAATCCCTCGACAACCGTGCGTGCCACCAGCTCCAGGTTGCCGATCCGCGCGAGCACTGCGGGATCGATGAACCTGTTGCCAGCCACGGCAGCCGGAGCCGTCATCAGAGCCCTGACTTCGGCAACGGTACGAAGCCCACGAGCTTCTCCACGATCGCGTCGGTTGTCACGCCCTCTGATTCGGCGTGAAAGTTCCGCAGAATCCGGTGACGCAGCACCGGCTTGGCGAGCGCCTTGATATCGTCGAAGCTCACGTTGTACCGTCCCCTCATCAACGCGCGCGCCTTGCCACCGAGGATGAGGTGCTGTGGCGCACGAGTGCTGGCGCCATAGGACACGTACTTCTTGATGAAGTCGGGGGCATTCGGACCAGGGCGGCTGGCACGGGCAAGGCGCACCGCGTAGCGCGCCACTGGCTCGGCCACTGGCACGCGGCGCACGAGCTGCTGAAAGGCCACGACGTCGGCGCCAGTGATCGCGTGCCGAATCCGCTCTCCAGCGGTCATGGTGGTCGCCTGTGCCACCGAGACCTCGTCGTCCTCGCCGAGGTAATCGATGCCGATCTCGAACATGAACCGGTCGATCTGCGCCTCGGGGAGTGGATAGGTGCCCTCCAGTTCGATCGGGTTCTGTGTCGCGAATACGAAGAACGGCTCCTCGAGGATGTAGGTCTGGTTCTGCACCGTGACGTGATGCTCCTGCATCGCTTCGAGCAGCGCCGCCTGCGTCTTGGGCGGCGTGCGATTGATCTCGTCCGCGAGCACGATGTTCGCGAAGATCGGTCCGGGCACGAAGTGCATGCCGCGACGTCCAGTCTGCGCATCCTCCTGGATGATCTCCGTGCCCGTGATGTCGCTGGGCATCAAGTCCGGCGTGAACTGGATGCGCGCAAACTTGAGGTCCAGTGCCTGTGCGATGCAGTTCACCAGCAATGTCTTGGCAAGTCCGGGTACGCCGATGATCAAGCTGTTGCCGCCCGTGAACAGCGACAGCAGCATGAGCTCGATGACGTCCTCCTGCCCGACGATACGCTTCCGCAACTCGGCGATGATCCGGTCATGCGCGTCCTTCAACCGGTCGGCCACAACGAGATCGTCAGGAGAATGCTGCTGGCTCTGTGGTGCTGTTGCGGTCACGGGCAACTCAGTGTGTGAGAGCGTAAATGAGGTAGTTGACGCCGAGCTTGTACGCTTCGTTCGACAGCGCGACAGGGAAGTAACCCTGCTCCGAGAACTGCCAGAAGTCGCCGATGTCGTTGTTGAAGTTGGCGATGAAGATCAAGCGCTTTTTCGGATCATTGTCCTGGTAGACTCCGTAGTACGTCGCGCGGCCGTTCTGCGGCCCGTACGGACCAGACCCGCCGTTGGCGCTGCGCAACGCCTCGATGTCGATCTTGAAGAACGAATCGAAAATCGGATGGCTGTTGCTCAACTCGACAATCCGCGCCTTGGGCAGGATGCGAAGCATCACCTGCGTGAATTGCATCCAGTCGCGCGGACCCCGAAAATCATCGAAGATGATAAAGCCGCCCTTCAGGAAGTACGCGCGTAGCGCGAGTACTTCGCTTTCCGCCGGGCGCCATCCGCCGGGCTCGGAGAAGTACGCAACCGGATACTTGAAGAGTTCCGGGTCATCGGCCGCGAGAACATTTCCGCCAGTGATGGCGCCGCGCTGGATGAACGGTCGCATCGTCGTCACCTCACGCATAATGCGCATGAGATGCGCGTCGGCCGTGGGGTAGTCGTGCGCCCATCCAGGGCCCTCACCGGTCATGTGCTCGTAGCCGCGGTACTTGATCCGCACGAAAGTGAACCGGCCATCGTATGGCACGTTGCCATGATCCTCCGGATGCTTGAAGTACTGCGTGGGATCGCCGAACGCGGCCATCGCGTCGTTCATCCCGCGGCGCTGCGCGTCCGCCGTGCCGGCGACACCGGCCAGCAGGACGAACGTCTGGAGCGCACGCCTGTCGAGCTTCATGGAGTTCCTCCGCGCAGGGACTGCAATAGCTCCTGCGCACGCTGAAAATCCGGGGCATCAGCCAACGCGCGTAACACTGCGCGTCGCGCCTGCGCGGCGTCACCGACTTCGCGCCACGCAAGCGCCAGTTGATAGTATGCCTCGGCCCGCTCAACAGGCTCGAGGGCAACGATCGCGGTCCGCTCCCGCACGACGCCGCGCTTGTCGCCGACCTGCGCGTACGCGGTCGCGAGACGCTCGTGCCGCTTCAGGTCGTACGGATTCATGTACATCGACCGCTCGAGCGCGTCCGCGACCGTGCGTGTGTCACCCGCCTTCTCCGCGAGGTCCGCGAGCAGGACATGCGTTTCGATGTCCGCCTCGCTCAGCGTCAGGATCGTCTTGAGCGTCGCGACGGCACCAGCGGTGTCACCTGCAGCGAGTCTGGCGCGGACAAGCAGGGGATACGGGCCGTCGTCACCCGCATACTCCGGGAAGAGCTGTACAGCGCGCTCGAGCGGTTGCACGGCAAGATCGAGACGATTGACCCGGGCGAGGGCACTCGCCGCTGCAAGTTGTGCGTGCCAGCTCGTCGCCGCAGCAGCGGCACTTGCGAGAATTCTCTCCGGCGAGTTGCCGCTGATCTTCACGGTCGTATCGCGCAGCGCTGCCAGCGCATGGCCAAACCGCGCACGGACATAGGTGTCGAAGCGCTTGTCGAACGCCGCCGCATCCACGCGGAGTACGCGGCGCAGGACGTCACCCGGGCCCGCGCCGTCCCGGTACGCGTGCAGCATGTCGGTCAGCGCCTTCTCGCCCCACTCCTTTGCGATGAAGTCGCACACGAGCGATGCCTCGTAGTATGCGAACATCACCTGCTGCGGGTACGCGGGGCGCACAAAGCCCTCGTTCAACCGGCTTGCCGGAGGTAGCTTGCCGCGGGCAAATGCCTCCAGCCAGTCCGGGCTGACCTGAAAGCCCCAGCCCGCCCGCGCGCGATGCTCCTCGTACACCGAGAGGCCTTCCGACAACCAGCGCGGCGTGCGATTGTCGCTCGCGCCAAGGGTAAAGGTGTGCGCGACCTCGTGCCAGAGCGTGGAACCCCAGTTGAAGGGGCCGAAATCCTTCGCTGCGGGAGAGTCCATCGCCAGTGTCGCACCGAAGCTCACGCCGAGTGCGCCAAGTCCGGAGAGGCCGACGGTGCGCACGGAGAACTCCGCGTGGCTGCGGTACATCTCGAGCCGAATGGGAGTCGGCGGCACGTATCCGTACCGCTTCGAGAACGTCGCGTAGGCCCGTTCGCCAAGCTCAGTGAGATAGCCACTCATGAGCTTCGATTCCGTCTTCTCGACCATGAAGCGGAAGTGATCGCTCGCAACGGTTTCGTAGTTGCCGAATGTGTCGAGCAAGTCGAGGGTGTTTTTGACCCAGACGTCGTACGGGTCGCCTGCGAATGCCACTGCGAGGCTCTTCTGCCCGCTGTCAATGTCGCCGGTACGGAGTTGATTCATGCCCAGGTGCGTATGCGCGCGCCAGTTTCTCGGGTCGAGCTCCGTTGCGCGCCTTGCCCACGTCACTGCATCGGTGTAGCGGCGAGTGCGCGATGCAAGGTCGGCGAGGGTGACGTAGATCGACGCGTCGGTCGCGTCGAGTGCGTGGACGCGCCGCTCCATTTCGCTCACGCCAGCCGCGTCTCCGACACGCTGCCGGAGCACGGCGGCGAGCGACAGCGCTGCGACGGAAGACGGATTCACTCGCAGGGCGCGGTCGATGTCGCGCTTTGCGTCCTCATCCTGCTCAGCCGAGATGCGCGATTCAGCGCGCAGCAGCAGCGCATCCACGTTGTCCGGGTTGACCGCGAGCGCCATGGTGACGAGCGAGTCCGCTCCAGGCTGGCCGTCGAACTGCCGGCGTCGTGCCTCGCCCACGAGCGCCCGCGGGTGATACGCGTTCCGCTCGAGGACGTCGTCGAAGGTGCGCTTCGCGTCGGCAGAGTTGTACTTGGCGAGAAAGAGTTCACCCAGCAGCGCAGCGGCGTCGCCATCCTCCGCATCCTGCGCGATCGCCTCATCGAACGCGCGCAGCGCATCCTTGAACAACTGCGGCTCGTGCACTCCGAGGTACTGGCACGCGGTTGCCACTGCAACGAGGTCCTCGGCGCTGAGCGCGGGACCGCCCGCGTTGTAGACCCCGAGAATCCGCCTGAACCGTCGCGACGCCTCATCGCGTTGGCCGCGCGCGTAGTGGAGGACCGCCATGCCCAGTTGCGCGCGGAGCGAATCACTCGCCCGCGCCACCAGGGCCGCCGTGTAGGCACTCTCGGCTGCCGCGCGTTTTCCACGCGCCGCGAGGAGGTCACCCAGCGTCGCGAGCAGCTCGCGACCGCTGGGTGAAGCGGTCTCCTGGCGCGCGACGCGTTCGGCGTCGTCGTACTTCCCAGTTGTGCCCAACGCCTGTGCAAGAAGCTTCCGCGATGGCGTCCACTCGTTCGCGCCTGGCTTCATCGCCCGGAGGGCGGTGATTGCTTCATCGTACCGGCCCGCACGATACGCCTCGCGCGCACCATCAAAATCCTGGGCGCGCGCCGGAGCGTTGCCGTGCAGCGCAAGCAGGCAGAGCGCGAGCGCGCATGTGCGCGCGATCATGGGCGACCCTCGAGTCTGCGAATCTCGCGCGCGGCATCGGCAAACGCACTCACCACCTTCTCGAGCGCACTCTCGTAGACCGCAGCAGACATCTGGGCTTCGCGCTTGCGCAGCGAATCGATCTGGTCGCGGCGGATATCCTGCTCCTTGTACAGCACGGCGAGCCGTGGATTATTCGCGACGGCCTGTGCGGCAACCGTGCTGACGTCGAGGAAAAAGCGGCGTGCCTGCGCGCCATCGCCGGTGCGCGTATCCGGCGTTGCCGTGCCGACGCCGTCACCGTTGTCATCCAGCTGCGGGTGCTCCGTCGCCAGTCGCGACTCCGTTTCATAGAAACGCCTGGTCTCGGCGGCGGCGAACCGGAACGCTTCGAGAATGGAAATGCGTCCATCCTTGTCCGCGTCGGCGCCGGTGGACGCAAAGGCCGTGACGAAATGCTCCGCGAAGCGCGACTCGTTTCGCACGAACGCGCTCTTGGTCGCCGTGACGATGATGCGGCGGGGACCCGCGAGCACGCGCATGACGTCGCCG
>JBKJKH010000589.1:0-2650 GCA_046597595.1 Gemmatimonadaceae bacterium | reverse complement strand
GGCGTCCGCAATCACTACATCGGCTGCCTCGGTGGTGAGGCCCTGGCCGTGAAACGGCGAGGCGATCATGTACGCGAGCTCGGGGCCGAGTGCCGCGTCCTCGAGCGCAGGGGTAAGGATTCCTGCCCAGCCCAGGAATTCTCCCTCCTCGGCCGCTGCACTTGCTGCTCCGTGAGAAGCATCGGTGGCGCGCTTGGCGGTAATCGCCCAGCAGACGTAGCCAAACCTCGCGGCGCCGTCGGCGAAGTGATCAAAGAAGTCCCGTTGTGCGCGGGCGCGTCGCTCGGCGTCGGCCATCGGGCGTGCATACGCGTGATAGAACGCCATCACGACGTGATCGCACACCAGGCGCGCGTAAAACAGCGCGAAGTCGTCCGCGACGATCGGCCGGAGGAGCAGCCGCGCAGTCTCGAGATGTGGGGCATCCGTCATGCTGGGATGTCGGAAGTGGACTGACGTGCATGTCGCGATTCGAATGCCTGCTCGCGCAGCAGGGCATCGTCCCAATCTGCAAAGTCCTGCGTACGTCCGCGAGGCACGTCCTGCCCGGGTTGGCGAGTGGCGCGTTCTACGGCCTTCGCTCTCACACGATGCGTCTGATCGCAGGCAAGAGCTTGCGCCAATGTCTCGGTGGCCGTACACCCGCACTCTTGCGCCGAGTCCGGGCGCAAACTACCGTTTGCCCCCGCACTGAAATACGGCACCTCCCGGACTTTGGAGCGCCGACGTTCTGGAGGCTCGACCAGTTGCCGAGCTTCAGCTTCCACCTTTGTGAGCGAGGTACCATCCCATGATCCGACGTTCTGCTGCAGTGGCCTGTCTGGCCGTCGTCTCCCTGGCCGCGTGTCAGGGTGACGCTCCCCTTCTTGCTCCCACGAGTCCCCAACTCGCCGTCGTAGCCGGCGGCGAAAAGCAGTGGGCCGTGGTGTTCAACCAGCCGAACGGGCTGCCACAGAACGTGAACAAGATCGTGGCCGACGCAGGCGGCACGATCACCGGGCATCTCGCCGAGATTGGGTCCATCACCGTCGCGTCGGCGAATCCGGACTTCGCGGCGAATATGGCCGGAAACCCGCAGGTCAAGTTCGTCGAAGAGGACATCGAGGTGCTGATGATCCCCGGTGGGGAGGACGGATCTGAGGGGGCCAGCCTCACCGAGCTGGCGCTCGCTGCAGGAGAGAATGGCCAACCGGGACCGGCGGAGCCGGCCGGCCCCGACCCGCAGCCCGGCATGGACAAGCTGTACAACCAGCAGTGGGACAAGATGCGCATGAACGCGTCGGCCACCGGGTCGTACGCGGTGCAGCGCGGGCGGAAGGAAGTAGTCGTCGGCGTCCTCGATACGGGCGCGGAGATCTTCCCCGTTCCGCACCCGGACATCGCGCCGAACCTGGACTTCGCGCGCAGCCGGTCGTTCCTGAATCGGTCGTTCGGCGTGCAGGGTGACCCGAACCCGGCGCGGTGGGACGACAAGAACGGTCACGGCTCCTGGTGCCTGAGCGCAGTGGGCGCGCCAATCAACGTAGTCGGGATCTCCGGCGTCGCGCCCGGCGTGACGCTGGTGGCGCTCAAGGTGCTTAACGACCTTGGCAGCGGCAGCTTCACAGGCATCGCGCGGGCGCTCATCTACGCCGGGAACAACAAGTTCGACGTCGCGTCGATGAGCATTGGCGGCTACCTCCGCCACGCAAACGGCGGACAGGGGCTCGTGACGATCCTGCAGCGCGCGGTGGAGTTCGCGCGGGCGAGCGGCGTGACCCCGATCGCCGCGCTCGGGAACGACAACTTCAACCTCGCCGACGGCGCGTTCTTCCGCGACTTCATTGAGGCGCCGGCCGAGATTCCTGGGGTGATCGGCGTGTCGGCCACGACTTACACGAACAGCAAGGCGTTCTACAGCAACTACGGCGTCGGCAAGACCGACGTGAGCGCGCCGGGCGGCGGGAGCACGACGTTCGATCCAATGCCGCCCGTCTACCATGGCTTCGGCCGCGTACTCGGCGCTTACGCGCGCGAGGCGATCGGCAGTATCCGCCCCGATTTGCGCGAAGAGCAGTGCGAGCCGGGCCCCGGGGGCGCCTGCTCCGCCTACGCCTGGATTCGCGGCACCTCGATGGCCACGCCGAACGCCGCGGGCGTCGCGGCGCTGATCATCTCGCAGTATGGCGACTTCACCCCCGACGGATCGCGCAAGCTGCACATGTCGCCCACACGAGTCGAGTCGATCCTGCAGCAGACCGCGAACAACCAGGCCTGCGTGGACAATGGCCCGTATCCGGGAGGATTCTCGATCTACGACGCTCAGTGCCAGGGTGGGGCGGGTGGCTACACGAGCTTCTTCGGCAAGGGCATCGTCGACGCACTCAAGGCTGTAACGTCGGGCGGCGGAAGCTGATCGCGAAGAAAGTAGCCTCCTGGACTTCTTCCCCACATGGGTGAAGGGCGGCCCGCCTCACGGTCAGTGAGGCGGGCCGCTGTTCGTTCGCGCGCCTGCTGCGCACCGCATACCGCGGCCAGTTTACCGATCAACCCCTTCTCACTATCGTCCATCAACTCGCCGCTGCGCGAACTGCGCCCCCAGCTGTTGGCGAGCACCGCGACGACCAGATCCTCGTCCTTCCACACCGTGAGCCCGGCTTGAACGCCTGCG
>JBKJKH010000428.1:0-2949 GCA_046597595.1 Gemmatimonadaceae bacterium | reverse complement strand
GTGTCGCGTGAACAGAGACGTAGAGGGGCGAAAGGCGGTATTCCAGGATCCGCGCGATGTCCCGCTCCTTGACGTTCGAGAGCGTAGCGAAGTTGCCGTAGGCAAAGGAGAGGCGGTAGTCGTCGTCCCGGACGTACAGCGGGCGGCGCAAACCCTTGGGAAGCCCCTCGATGAAACAGAATTCGCACCGATTCGCGCAGCGCCGGATCGTCGGCGGCTCGAGTTCCAGACCGAACGGTTCGCCCTCCGGGCGCTCCAGTTCGAGGATCTGCTCCTCGCCGTCGGGCAGCGTGATGGCGATTTCGAGGTCGTCCTCGGCTGTGAGGAACTCCCAGTCGAGGAAATCGGCGAGCTCGCGGCCGTTCACGGCGCGCAGTTCGGTGCCCGGAATTATCCCGAGCTCCTCTGCGATGCTTCCGGCGTGAACTCGCGCGACTCGGACCATTCGTACCCTGACAGTGAAAACGGAGGAAGCCTCGACTGGGACTCCCCCCGCGTGCTCATGCAACTTAGCAGATCAAGTGGGCGAAGTCAAACGGGCGTAACGATTTCGCTCTCTTGGCTGGTGCATAATGGATCGGAGCTAGCGTTCGTTCAAGTGAGCTCGTCGCGCGACCTCCAGCACTGCCGCCAATTCAGTCATCTGCTCGATCGCGATAAGCTTCTCTGCCAGGGGCAGTGCGCGAAACCGCCGGTGCTGCGCACGTCGGTTTCCCTCCCACGTCGCGGCGTCCCAGTTCTGCGCTTCAGTCATGACGAACGTCGCGGTTGAGCAGCCGGAGTTCCGCAACGTCGGCGAGATCCTGCGGTCGGCCCGCCGCCTCCTTAAGGCGAATCAGCGTCTCCAGTCGAAGGAATCGCACGGGCAAGCCCGGCGCCAGGTCCTCCGTTACACACGTTTTATACTCCTGTTCGAAATCGAACGGCTCACTGGCGAACATGTCTACGGGTGTCTCCCGGTGCTGCTCGCTGTGAAAGCTGAGCACGGTCATTCCCTTCTCCGCAATCCAGCGCTCACGCTGGCGCAAATCGGCGAACCCTTCTGCCGTCACCGGCACTACTGGCCGGTAGCCGAGGGAGTCGAGCGCGGCAAACGCGGCACGCACAGAGGCGCTATCCAGCTGAACCACGATGTCCAGGTCCTGCGTCAGCCGGCCGTATCCGTGCGCGACGACGGCGAGACCTCCCACGACAATGAAGGGAACCCGCGCATCGTTGAGCGCCTTGACGATGCTCTGCAGGCTTGCAACTCTCACGTGCGGCACCGGAGCATGGCCCCAAGATACGGATCAGGCGTGCCCGACGCACCCAGTCCGACGCACTTCAGCTGCGCTTCAAGGCGTGCAGCGCCGCATGCAGCGCATCCGCCGCAACCGCGTGGGCGGACTGACCAGTCGCCGTGGCCACGCGCTGCACGTCGTCGAATTCAGGCTTCGGGCGCCGACTACCGTCGGGAAGCGTCGCCACCTTCACCCTGACATCTTCTCCGAACGACTTGACCACGATTTCTTCGCGTAGCAGCGCGTATCGCGAAACCTCGTGCTCCCGCACGCCGAGCGTCGTGGTGTGCGCGAAGAGCGCACGACGCAAGACAGTTGAGAGCGCCTCGGTGCTGAGGACCTCGATCCGGGTGCCCGGCCTTCCCTTCTTCATCACCGCCGGCAGCATGATGACGTCAAGCGCGCCGGCGTCGCGAAGCGCATGCGCCGCGGCGGCGAGATACTCCGGTTGCATGTCGTCGATGTCGGCGGACAGCATCACCAGTGTCTCCACCGCTGCACCATCCGGTTGCGTCGCTGCGTCCGCGAGGGTGATACGCAGCGCGTTGGCGCGGTCCTTCGGGTTCTTCGTGCCGGCGCCATAGCCACTCTTCACGGGCACATACCCCGACGGCGGCTTGCCGGAGGACAGCACCTTCACCAGCGCGGCGCCCGTCGGCGTTACCAGCTCGCCGGAATCCGGTGGGCCTGGCCGCACCTCGAGTCCCTCCAGGAGTCGCAAGGTGGCCGGTGCCGGGACAGGCATGACGCCATGCGCGGCTTCAACGAAGCCTTCGCCCAGCGACATCGTGGTGCAATACACGCGCTCTACACCGAGCAGCGAAATCCCCCAGATCGACCCGACAACATCGAGGATTGCGTCAACGGCGCCAACCTCGTGGAAATGCACCTTCTCGATGGTGCTGCCGTGAATCTCTGCTTCCACGGTGCCGATTGCGGTAAACGCCTCCATCGCGCGCCGCTTTACATCACTCGGGATGTCGGCGGCTTCCACGATCGCCTGGATGTGCTTCAGGTGACGCCCGTGAGGCTGTGGAGGGATGTCGAAGTCCACTTTGTGGCACCGGATGCCGGCACGCATCACCGGCTCGATGCGCACTCCGACGTCGGCCAGGGCGAGCTTCTCCGGCAGCGCGCGCAGCCAGTCCGGATCGAGGCCAAGATCGATGAGTGCGCCGAGGAACATGTCGCCGGCAATGCCGCTGAACGGCTCGAGGATGGCGATGCGCGTTGGGCTCATCGGTATGAGGCGCCGCTGCCAGTATTGAAGATGACCACGCGCGCGCTGGCGCTCAGCCGCTTCTCGCGGACAAGCTTTCGCGTGACCGCGAGCGCGCATCCGCCCTCGGGTGCGGCGTCGACGCCGGTCGCGGCCGCGAGTTCACGCATCGCGTCGTTCAACTCGGTCTCGGTCGCGGTGTCGGCGTCGCCGCTGCTCTCACGGAGCGCCCGCAGCACGAGGCGATCACCAAGCGGAGACGGCACGCGCAGGCCTGCGGCTGACGTCAGGGGATTCTCCCACGGCGTAGCCTTCTCCGCGCCCGCGCGCAGTGCACGCACGAGGGGCGCACATCCCTCCGCCTGAGCGACGATCATTCGTGGTGGCGTCGTGTCTGGAGGAATCCACTCCCACCGACGCATCTCCTCGACCGCCTTCCAGATACCCGTG
>JBKJKH010000269.1:0-8371 GCA_046597595.1 Gemmatimonadaceae bacterium | reverse complement strand
GGTCGAATTCGACCGGCTGCCGCGGCACGTCGCCATCATCATGGACGGCAACGGCCGGTGGGCACGCGAGCGGCTGCTCCCTCGCGCGCTGGGGCATCGTTCGGGAATGCAGTCGGTGCGGGCAGTCGTCGAAGGCGCAGTCGAATCGGGCGTCGCCGTGCTCTCCCTCTTTGCGTTTTCGCAGGAGAACTGGCAGCGCCCGCGGCAGGAAGTCACCGCACTGATGTCACTCCTCGAGGAGTACATCGCCCGTGAAGTCGACGAGCTCAAGTCACGCGGCGTCCAGGTGCGCGTGCTCGGCGACATCGAGCGCCTCGCGCCGGCGGCAAAGGCGGCAGTCGATCGCGTCGTGTCCGAGACCGCATCGAACGACAAGCTGCGGCTCAACCTCTTCATTTCATACGGTGGCCGCGCTGAACTGGTGCGCGCGACCCAACTCATCGCCAATGAAGTGGCTGCGGGGCGGCTGGCCGCGACCGACGTCAACGAAGAGACCATTGCCCGCTTCCTGTTCACAGCCGATTGCCCGGATCCGGACCTCGTGATCCGCACATCCGGTGAGCAGCGGTTGTCGAACTTCCTGCTGTGGCAGGTGGCCTACGCCGAGTTCTTCGTCTCGCCGGTCCTGTGGCCCGATTTCGGCAAGCGCGAGCTGTACGAAGCCATCCTGGGATTCCAGTCGCGGGAACGACGGTTTGGCCGAGTGACCGCGTGAGCGAGCTCGCCCTCCGCATCGCGTTCGCGGTCGTTGCCGCTCCTGCGGCGATCGTCATCATCTATCTCGGTGGAGCTCCGCTCGCGATCGTGCTGTCCATCGTGTCGGCCATCGGCGCGTGGGAGTTTTTTCGCATCGCCCGCGCCGCCGGACACGCGCCGCTGGAGTGGCTCGGGATCGGCGCGGCCGCGCTGATTCCGCTGCTCGTGCACGCCCATCATGCGAATGTGCTCCTCGTCCCGGTGAGTGCTGCGGTGGTCGCGGTCATGCTGGTGCTTGCCGCAACGATCTGGGCCCGTGGTGTGGAAGGCAAGCCGCTGGGGGCGGCGGCCACAACCGTATTCGGCGTGCTTTACACCGCCTGCGCATTGAGCTTTGTCTTCGCGCTCCGGTATCTGGATTACGCGGTCGACGCCAAGGCTGGCACTGCGCTCGTCGCGCTTCCCCTCTTGCTCACCTGGGCGTCTGACATCGGCGCGTATTTCGTGGGCCGGGCTATTGGCGGCCGCAAGCTGATCCCGAAGGTGAGTCCGGGAAAGACGGTCGCGGGTGCCGTGGGCGGTCTGGTCGCGACGGTCCTCGTCGCGTGGCTGCTCGCCCGGATGGTGCTTCCCTCGCTGGCGCAGTTGAGCCTCACGCACGCGGGCGCCATTCTCTTCGGCGTTGTCGTGAGCGTCGCCGCACAGGTCGGGGATCTCGCCGAATCGCTGCTCAAGCGCGAGGCGGGTGTCAAGGACAGTTCTCGTATCATTCCCGGGCACGGGGGCGTCCTCGATCGATTCGACAGCCTCCTGTTCGTGCTCCCTGTTTCGTATCTCCTGCTGCCGGCGTTGCTCAACCCGGCGTTCCGCTGATGACCGTCGCGCGGGTTCCGGTCACGGATACGCGGCGCGGCGTCGCGGTACTCGGATCTACCGGGTCGGTGGGGACGACGGCGCTCCGGGTGCTCGATCGACAGCGCGACCGTTTCAAGGTCGTGGCGCTTACCGCGTTCACGAACGCAGCGTTGTTGCGCGAACAGGAAGAGCAGTTCAGCCCCGCATTCGTCGGCATGGCTGGGAGTGGCGGCATTGCCCCGCACGGGTGGGGCGCTGGTGCCGCGTGCCTCGTCGAGGCTGCTTCGCGCGATGACGTGGACGTCGTCATCAATGCGGTCGTCGGCGCGGCCGGGCTTGATGCCACCCTGGCTGCGCTCGCACGCGGCAAGCGCGTGGCGCTCGCGAACAAGGAGACGCTGGTACTCGCTGGCTCGCTTGTCACGGAGACCGCACGGCGCGGCGGAGGCGAGATCGTCCCGGTCGACAGCGAGCACTCGGCCGTCCTCCAGTGCATCGCGAACCGGCCGGGCAGTGAAGTGCGACGCATCATCCTCACGGCGTCCGGCGGCCCGTTCCGCGACATGCCGAGCAGCGATCTCGCGCGCGTGACGGTGGAAGACGCGCTGCAGCATCCCACGTGGCGCATGGGGCGGAAGATCACGGTCGACAGCGCGACGCTGGCGAACAAGGCGCTCGAGGTGATCGAGGCGCATTATCTCTTCGGCCTGCCGTACGACCGGATCGCCGTCGTGGTGCATCCGCAGAGCGTGGTGCATTCGTTCGTGGAGTTCGTGGATGGCAGCGTACTCGCGCAGGTCGGGAATCCGACGATGGAATTGCCGGTGTTGTACGCGCTGACGCATCCGGATCGTGTGCCCGACGACGGTGTCGCGCCGTTCGATCCGGTCGCGTCGTCGCCGCTGACGTTCGAACCGGTGCGCACGGCGGACTTTCCCGCCCTGCGCCTGGGCATCGAGGCGGGGAAGGCGGGTGGTGCGGCGCCAGGGATTTTCAACGCCGCCAACGAACAGGCCGTCGCCTTGTTTCTGGACGGCCGGATCCGCTTCCAGCAGATACCGGAAGCAATCGAGTCCGCGCTGTCTGCGCTTGGCAACGCCGCGGGCCATGATCGGGACTCACTCCTCGCGGCTGACGCAGCGGCCCGGCTGCACGTGCGGGAGTGGTCTGCATGACATGCCCCCCTGTTTCCCCTGGTGTGACTGGAGAACGATGCTGAGAGCACGATGCTGAGCTGGCTCGCGCCAATACTGGTCTTTGGCCTCGTGGTCTTTGTGCACGAGCTCGGGCACTTTCTCGCCGCCAAGTGGGCGGGCGTGTATGCGCCTCGTTTCTCGATCGGGTTTGGACCGACACTCTGGAAGCGCCGCCGTGGCGAGACCGAATACGTGCTGGCGGCGCTGCCGTTAGGCGGATACGTCCGCATGGCGTCGCGCGAGGATGCGGATATCGCGTTCCTCGAGGGAGGCGTGGAGCAACCGGCAGAGCCGATCAAGTCCGACGACTGGGATCCGGAGGCGCTGGCGCCGTTCGGTCCGAAGCCAGTTCCTCCAGACCGCCTCTTCGAGTCGAAACCGCTCAGCAAACGCCTGATCATCCTGTTCGCGGGTGTCACCATGAACGCGATCCTCGCGCTGGTGGTATCGACGGGTGTCTTTGCGACGTACGGCCGTCCCTATCTCGCGCCAGTCATCGATAGCGTGACTACCGGGGGGGCGGCGGCCGCCGCGGGCATGCTGGGTGGTGACAGCATCATGACAATCGATGGCCGCGCGGTGAAGACGTGGGAGCAGATGGTCGGCGTTGTCGGCGCGGCGGCGGGGCGTGAACTGGCTATGCAGGTGAAGCGCGGGGCGGACACGCTCACGCTTCGCGTGACGCCGGCCGCGACGAAGGTCGCAGACCCACAGAGTGGGAAAGACACGACCCTCGGCCGCGTCGGCGCTGCGGTGCGGCCGGTCATCGGCCGCGACCCGGTGCCGCTGGGCAGCGCGGTCAAGGAAGGCGCGACGTGGACGGTGGGCAGCGCGTTTGCCATTGTCGGCATCGTGCGCGGGCTGTTTTCCGGCTCGGTTGGGCTCGACCAGCTCGGGGGCCCGATCGCCATCGCGCGCACGTCGGTGGAAGCTGCCAAGTCCGGGGTCGAGACACTGCTCATGCTGCTCGCGTTCCTGAGCATCAATCTCGCGGTCCTGAACCTCCTGCCGATTCCCGTGCTCGACGGCGGCAACATCATCATCAACATTCTCGAGGCCGTGCGTGGCAAGCCGTTCAGCACGCGTACCAGGGGCAACGTCCTGAAAGTGGGTCTTGTGGCCCTGCTGCTGATTTTTGTCGTGGTGATGAAGAATGACGTGTTTCGGCTCTTCACCGACGTGCAGGGGTCGTTGCAAAAGTGAGCGCCAACTAAAGCAGCCCCATGTCTTTACATCGGCATATGAACCGGATAGGTTTATGTGCTAACGCAGAAAATACCCAGAATACCGCCGCATCCGCGGCGCCGACGCACCAGAAAACACACAATGGCTTTCGACAAAACCGCCGCCATCGGCAAGTATGCCAGAGGCGACGCTGATACGGGTTCTTCCCGGGTGCAGGTGGCGCTCCTCACAGAGCGCATCAACTACCTCACCGATCATTTCCGGGCGCATGCCAAGGATCACCACAGCCGCCGTGGGCTGCTGAAGATGGTGGGCAGGCGCCGCCGGCTCCTCGATTACATGAAGCGCACAGACATCGAGGGGTACAGGCAGATCATCCAGGAGCTCGGTCTCCGGTACTGAGCCTTATTCCGCAACCGCGCGGGCCGCATCCATGCGCCCCGCGCGTTTTGCGTTCCGCTTGAGAGACAACTGACATGCAACGCATTGAGAAGACCTTCGCCGGCCGCAAGCTCATCATCGAGACGGGCCGCATGGCGAAGCAGGCGGCCGGAAGTGCCGTCGTCCAGTTCGGCGACACGATGGTGCTCGCCGCCGTGACCGTGAGCGACAAGGTGAGCACGCTCCCATTCTTCCCGCTCACCGTCGAGTACCGGGAAAAGACCTACGCTGCCGGCAAGATTCCCGGCGGCTTCATCAAGCGCGAGGGTCGTCCGCGCGACGAGGAGATCATCTCCGCGCGCATCATCGACCGCTCCATCCGCCCGCTCTTCCCGGAAGGGTTCAAGAACGAGGTGCAGGTCTTCGTCTACGTCATTTCCGCAGACCAGGAGAATGACGCCGACGTCCTCGGCCTCGTCGCGACATCGCTCGCGCTGAATGCCTCGAAGATCCCCTTCACGGGACCGATCGCCGCCGTGCGCGTCGGGCGGCTGCAGGACAAGTGGGTGCTCAATCCCACGTTCCAGCAGCTTTCCTACAGCGATCTCGACATCGTCGTCTCGGGTTCCAACGATTCGATCGTGATGGTCGAGGGTGGAGCGCGTGAAGTGAGTGAGGAGGATGTGATGGGGGCGCTCGGCGTCGCACAGCTCGGGATTCGCGAGCTCATTGCGATGCAGGATGAGATGCTCAAGGAGACGCGCCAGCCCAAGATGAAGTGGACGAAGGCGGCGCGCCCGGATGGTCTCGAGGCGCGCGTCAAGGCGATGGCCGATGGCAAGATCAAGGACGCCATCAACCAGAAGGAAAAGCACACGCGCATGGAAGCGGTCGAGGCGGTGAAGAAGGCCGTCGCCGCATCCCTGTTGACGGAGTTCCCCGATAACTCGCGCGATATCGGCGACCTTGTCGGCGATTCCGAGTACACCGCGCTCCGCGCCCAGGTGCTCGATACGAACAAGCGCGTTGACGGCCGCGCGCCGAATGAGGTCCGTGCGATCTCGATCGACGCGCCAGTGCTGCCCCGCGCGCACGGCTCGGCGCTCTTCACGCGCGGGCAGACGCAGGCACTCGTGGCCGCGACGCTCGGTACCGCGAACGACGTCCAGCGCATGGACTCGATCGACGACGCGCAGGAGACGACCAAGTCGTTCATGCTCCACTACAACTTCCCGCCCTTCTCGACGGGTGAAGTCCGTCCCGTCCGCGGCACCAGCCGTCGCGAGATCGGCCATGGCAACCTGGCCGAGCGTGCGGTGGAAGCCGTGCTGCCGCCGTTCGAGGAGTTCCCATATACGATCCGCATCGTCTCCGACGTGCTGGAATCGAATGGGTCGTCGTCGATGGCGTCCGTCTGCGGCGCGTCGCTCTCGCTGTTCGACGCGGGCGTGCCGTTGCGCGCTGCCGTCGCGGGCGTCGCGATGGGCCTGATCATGGAAGGGAAGAAGTACGCGATCCTCACCGACATCCTTGGCACCGAAGACCATCTCGGCGACATGGACTTCAAGGTCGCAGGAACGGAGCAGGGGATCACGTCCATCCAGATGGACATCAAGATCCAGGGCCTCGACCTGAAGATCATGAAGGAGGCGCTGGCGCAGGCAAAGGAAGGCCGCCTGCACATCCTCGGCGAAATGAACAAGGCGCTTGCCGGTCCGCGCGCAGAGCTGTCGCCGTACGCGCCACGCATCGTCACCGTGCAGATCAGCCCCGAGAAGATCGGCGATCTCATCGGGCCCAAGGGCAAGACGATCCGCGGCATCCAGGACGAGACGGGCGCCGAGATCTCGGTGGATGACAGCGGGACGGTCACGATCGCGGCAGTCGGCGGCGAGGCGATGGAGCGTGCACGCCAGATGGTGCAGGCGATCACGGCCGAGCCGATCGTCGGCGAGATCTATGAAGGTCCGGTGAAGAGCACGACGGCGTTCGGCGCCTTCGTCGAGATCATGCCGGGGACCGAGGGTCTCGTGCACATCTCCGAGCTGCGGCATGGCCGCACGGAGAAGACCGAAGACGTCGTCAAGAAGGGCGAGCGCGTGCGCGTCAAGTTGATCGATCGCGACGAGCGCGGACGCCTGCGCCTGTCGATGAAGGCGCTGTTGCCGAAGCCCGAAGGTATGGTCGACGAGCCGCCGCGCGGCGAGCGTCCTCCGCGCACGGAAAGTGGTGGTGGTGCTGACCGCGGTGATCGCGGTGGTCGTCCTCCGCGCGAGCGGGAGATGGCGTCCACACCTGCGGCTCCTGCCGCTCCGGCTGATGAGCAGGCGGATGGCGGCGAACAGACCGGTGCCTCGAACGGCGAGGGCGGCGAAGGGGCAGAGCGTCCGCGCCGGCCGCGCGGTCGTGGCGGACGTGGTGGGAGCGGAGGACGCGGCCGCGAGTGACCCTCGCGCCGTCACGCCCCGAAACGGGCCTTCGTCGCACTGTACTGCCTAACGGATTGACCGTGCTCTCGGAGTGGATGCCGGGAGTGCGGTCAGTTGCGTTCGGGGCGTGGGTGCGAGCCGGCTCCGTGCACGAGCCACGCGAACGCATGGGCGTCTCGCACTTCCTCGAGCACATGGTGTTCAAGGGCACTGCGACCCGTGGGCCACGCGAGATCGCGGCGGCCATCGAGACGCTCGGCGGATCGCTGGACGCGTACACCGCGCGCGAGCATACCGCGTATCAGGCGCGCTTGCTCGATGAACACCTGAGCGAGGCCGTCAACGTCATCGGCGAGTTGCTCTTCAGCCCGCTGCTCCGTGCGGAAGATCTCGATCTCGAGCGAAAGGTGATTCTCGAGGAAATCGCTGCGGTGGACGACACCCCCGATGATCTCGTGTTCGAGCTGCACAACGAGACGCTCTGGGATGGGCATCCGTACGGCTACAACATCCTGGGCACGCGAGACACGGTCAACGCCCTGCACATCGACGACCTCCGCGCTCTGCATGCGCGCGCGTATCGTCCCGACCGGATCGTGGTTGCGGCATCCGGCAACGTCGTGCATGAGCACTTGCTCGACCTCATCGAGGCCGCCGGCTGGACGCGGGCTGTCGCGTGTGGAGAGCCGCAATACACGGCGCCGCCGGTGGCGCGTCCCAAGGCGCACACGCGCCATGTGCGGCGTCGCGGGACGCAGACGCACATCGTGTTCGGCGGGGGGTCAGTGACGCATCGCGATCCGCGCCGGCACGCCTGCACGCTGATCGGGATGCTGCTCGGAGACGGCATGAGTTCGCGGCTCTTCCAGCGGGTGCGGGAAGAGCTGGGTCTCGCGTACTCCGTGTATTCGTTCCAGGAGTATTACCAGGACACCGGCATTCACGGCGTCTATGTCGGCACGGCACCCGAGACGGCAAGGAAAGCGGCCGAGGCGGTGCGTGAGGAGCTTTCGCGACTGGTGCACGAGGGCATGCCGCGCGACGATTTTGTCGCGACGAAGCGCCAGCTCAAGGGCCAGATCACGCTCGCGATGGAGGGCGTCTCCGCGCGCATGTACCGTGCGGCAGCAGTGGAGCTGTATGCTGAGCCGTACCGCACCCTCGACCAGTTGCTCGAGGAAATCGAACGGATCGACGAGGAAACCGTGAACGCGGTCTGCCGGGAGTTCTTTGATCCGGCGATGTTGACGCAGGTGACGCTTGGTCCTGCAGTTAAGAAAGGAAAGAAGTTTGAGTGAACCGCAGAGGACGCGGAGGACGCAGAGGAACACCAGGATGAAAGGCAGAATGAGAAAGCAGAATGAGAAAGCAGAATGAGAATGCAGATTGAACCACCGAGGGCACGAAGGACACGGAGGGGGAACAGCGCAGGGATGCCTGCTTCCGCATTGCAGTCCTCCGCGCCCTCTGCGGTTCATCTTTGTTGGTAGTCTCTGAATCCGCATTGCGGTCCTCCACCCTCAGCGGCTCATTCGTTACCGTACCAACGAATGGCGTTCGCAGATTTCTTGACCCATAACTCTGACAGTCCATGCGCATCGGCGTCCCGAAAGAGATCAAGACCAACGA
>JBKJKH010000032.1:0-6663 GCA_046597595.1 Gemmatimonadaceae bacterium | reverse complement strand
GAGCTCGCGCTCCCGCGCTTCGCCGCCTCCGCTGAGGACAGCCTTCGCGAGGTGCGAGGTGAAGAGCAGAAGGTTCAATTCCACGGCGCGGCGCCGCCCCGGCGAGTCGCTCTCCCGCGCAGACAGCAGGTGCTCGGCACGGCGGTTCTGGGCGACGAAGTTGTTCGCCGCATCGGTGATGACCACCGGGTCGGGAAGCGAGTCCACCATCATCGTCAGGCGGTCACGCTCCTGCGACAAGCGCCCAACCGTGACGGTGGTCTCGTCAGACTGCGTCATGCGGAAGAGGAGCGGTCCGCACAAGCCCGCGACTTCCGCGAGATACGCGACGGTGTCGCGAGACGCCGCGCCCTCCACCACGATCACACCGCCGGGCGCGTCGCCGGGCCGGCTCGCCGCGCCGGGGATCACCTGCACCGGGGATTCCGCGAGCGCGTCGGCCGCGTGATGGTGTGTGATCGCCAGCGGCGCGCCGCGATACCCCGGCTGCGGCAGCGGCAGTGAGAACCAGCGCTCGAACGGAATCGATTTCCGGCTGCTCAGCTGGCCCGTCGCGACAACGGGGAGCAGCGACATCACCGACGCGACGAGTGGATGTGACACGTCGCCGACGTTGAGCGGGAGTTGCGCGACTTCGCTCGTGCCAAAGCCCAGGGCGCGCCTGACCACAATGAGGTCCTGCGTCTCGTCGAGCTGCATGAGGTAGGCGCGCGAACTGCCTGCGGCCTCGACGACCTGCCCGAGCAGAAAGTCCGCCGCTACATCAAAATCCGGCGCGCCCGCGAGATTGGAGAGCAACTCGGCGACGCGACGCCATGCGTCGCTGGTTGCACTGCCAGGAGTGTTCGACGGGCTAGCTGCTGAGCTGGTCAAGCCTCCGCCTCAGCTCCGCGTTCTCGCGCTGCAGCGTCCCGATTTCGTCGCCGCCACCGGCACCCACTTCGCGCGGACGCGAGATCGGCGAGGTGATACCGACCGCCTCGGAATACTTCAGGTACGTGTCGATGGACGCGACAACGATGCGCGCTTCAACCGTGATCAGGTCGATACCGACGAGAGAGACGCGAACCCACGCGTCGATGACGATACCCTTGTCGAGAACCCGGTCGAGCACATCGATGAGCGAACTGCCACTGGGTGTACGTTCGACCGCCATTTAACCTTTCTCCCCCGTCGAAAGTCGATTGCGGCCACGGCGCGTACCGCCGGCCGGACGCTCTTCTGCAAGCTTCGCAAGCGTTTCCTCGATGCGCGTGAGCCGGTCATTCAGCTCACCCGCTGGAAGCTCTGCGGAATTCGAGAGCCGGGGGTCGTTGCGCCACCAGTTCAACCCGATCTGCTCGGCCTTGTCGATCGAACACACGAGCAGGCGAACCTGAATCGTGATCAGTTCGACATTGGCCAGGTTGATCTTGATGTCACCTGCAATCACCAGACCCTTGTCGAGAACGCGGTCCAGAATATCGACCAGGCCCTGTGATCTGGTAGGCGAAACGAGATCCGGCAAGCGATTTCTCCAGTGCCTTCGAGGCAGCTAGCGGATTTGGCCCAATGGGCCGAGGTCGATTCGGAGATCTTCGTCGGTCAACCCGAACACCTCTTTCAACTCACCCATCCGGGATTCGAGCTTGAGGAGCGCCAGCCCGAGCCGCTCCACCTGTTCCTCGCTCAACGTATTCCCGTCCATCCGGCGGATCGCCTGATGTTCCAGCACCTTACGCAGCAGTTCAACAACCGTCAAGACGAGTCGGGCCAGCCCCTGGTCGACTTTGTCTGGATCGGCATTGATGCGCTCGGGCAACGCATTCGCCAGGAGCGCGATGGTATCGATGGACCCACCGAAATCGGGTTCACTCATTTCGTGACATCCAGTTGGCTGGTCGCGAAGCTGTATGGCGCCGTGGGACCCGTGACCACCGCAGCCTCATGGCTACCAACGCGGTGGCCAGCGAGCCGGCCACGATACGTCTCGGCATCAGCGCGCGCGAGGAGATGCGACACCGCCACACCACGCCGGGGGTGCGTATGTGCCCGCACCGCCGTGTCTTGCGTGATGTCCTTGACGAGCGCGGACAACTCGGCGGCCGCCGCGAGCGCTTCGCCCTTCACACCATCACCCGCGCGTGCGCGGTCGCGCAGCAATTGGAGATGCCGCAACCCTGGGCCAGCGTTCGGCGCGCCTTGATTTGTGACTGGCGCGGACGCTGGTGGCGCAGACGCATCGTCCGGAGCCAGCGCAACGGTTGTTGTCATCTCGACCATGCCGTCGAGGCGCTGCAGCGCGTGGGCGAATGCGTCCGCCCGCTCACTGAGACGGCGGCGGCAGTCATCGTCGTCAGCAAACACCTGCCCCGCGCGCGCCGGCACGGGCGTCAGGGCAGCGTTCAACGCCGCAGCCACGACCGCGTTGTGCGCCATTCCCAATTCACGGCGCTGGGCCGCATCCGATGTGCGCGGCACTACGTCGATCGTGCTCACCCATGCATCGGCTGATGGATGCGAGAGCGCGAGTCGGCGCACCGGCGCGCCTGACACTCCCGTGAGCGACGGCCCGGGACTCGCCCGCCCTGCGGGGACGACGCAATACAGGTAGACAGGCACTGGGCTCAGGTGTGATCGCTCAGGCGTGATCGCTCAAGCGGTCGGCCTGCCGCCGCGCGATCGACTCCATCGCGCTCACGAGCAATTGCAGGTCGAGATACACCAGGTCGATGTCCGCAACGGAGATGATCACCTGCCCGGTGACAATGAGACCGCGATCCAGCACGCGATTCAGCAAGTCGCTCAGCGCGAGTCCGTCGCCGTCATCCATCTCCTCGAGATCATCCGCCATCCGCGCTGCTCCCTACGAAGTGGTACGCCGGCCACGGGCCCGTGAACTCAAAACGGAAACCCTTCGTGTCGAAGCGGGCCACAATTGCGGTGAGTGCAGCCCGGAATTCGTCGTACGTGTCGCGCGCTACGAGAAACGAGGCGTTGAGCGCGAGGGGTACCTGTGCGGGATCGCCGGCGCGCCGCGGCGGTGGCTCCCTCACCGCGTCCACAGCGAGCGCGCTCAGCGCCTCAAAGACTTCGCTCGCCACCTCGCGTGCAAGTCCCTTGAGCGCATCCTTGCTCTCTGCGTCCAGCTTGCGCTGCAGAAGATACTGCTGACCAGGGGATGCGCTCCGAATCGCGGTGGCGCGCGCGGCAAACTCCGGACGCAACTCCGGCAGCGCGGCGCGGAGCGCGTCGTCGTCGCGATAGACGCGCAAGGTGTACTCCCGGCCGCGCGCGACAGACGCAAGCGCGCGCTCGAGATCTGCGCGCCGCTCGCGCAGCATCGCGCGCACGCCGTCCGCGTCGCGATACAGCGAGAACATCGGCAGCGGAACGGCAGGGCCCCGATCGCTCGCCCACGTCACGACGCGGTCGTGCGCCGCGGCACGGGGGCCAAGCCAGTCGATGTCCGCCGTGCGCGTTTCCACGTTTTCGGCGGAGTACTCCTCACTCTCGAGATGGGAAACGAGCGCGCCCAGCACGCCGTCGCGCTCGAGCGCAACCGCGGAGTCATCCAATCCCTCAGGGGGGACCGACTGCTCGGCAGCCGGAACGATTGCGTAGACGTAAACGGTGTTCGGCATGAATCAGGGCGAGAGCGCGCGCCACTCGGCGAGCCAGTCCCGCAGTGCGGCGACGCCGCGCGGCGGATCCTTCGCGTCCGGTAACTGATATTGCGGCACGGGAGGGGTAACGGCCAGTGCGGAGGGCGGGCGCTGCGCACGATTCCAGACGACGGCCCCGACGTGAATGCCGAGTTCGCGCACCGCGCCAACCAGCCGCGTGCTCTCGTCGCGGACGAGCGGTTCGTCCAGCGCGGCGACGACGAGTCCCGCCCGCGAGTGATCCTGGAGCATTGCCTGCACCGCGCGCGTGCGTTTCGCGAAGTCCAGCAGTGCTTCAGCCGTGTCGGTCAATGGCGCAAGATTCTTGTACTTGAGCAGCATGCGCATCAGCTCGTGAGTCCATGCGATGGCGATGGGAGGCAGTTCGAGCAATCGCAGCAGGTGGCCGGTTGGTGGGGGATCCACGACGACGCGGTCGTACCGGCGATCCGCGAGCGCGTCGCCAAGCCAGGTGAGCGCGTACAACTCGTCTATGCCTGGGGGCGCGAGCGAGAGCAGTTCATCGAGGGCGTTGCCGCCGCGCGTTCCCGCCATTGGGGCGATCGTGCGTACTGCATCGCCAATGCGATCGCCGTAGTCTGCGCGGAAGCGTTCGAAACTCGCGGCGGCATCAAGCTGGCGTGCCCAGAGACGCTCGAGGCCGGCGACCGCGACTTCGTCATCACCGATCGCCTGATCGAGCGCGTCGGCGACGGAAGGTGCGGGATCGGTCGAGACGATCAGCGTTGCATGCCCTGCGTCTGCGCTCGCGATGGCGAGGGCGCAGGAGAGGGTCGTCTTGCCGACTCCGCCCTTGCCCCCGACGATGGTGAGCGGGAGGACGAGTGCATCGGGGCGGGCGGATGGTGGGGCGTGCGTGGAAGTGATGAGGGGTGCGCGGGTGGATGGACGTACCTTCGCAGTGGGGGGGGCCCCCCGCGACGGCGCCTTCCACGTCGAAACCGCCCCGGCCCACACGCGCACGCCCTCCACCGTCGCAGGAGGCGCTTCCAACCGCGGCACCACAAGCCACGGCACCGCACCTGCCGCCTGGCGCAGCGGTACGAGAAGCGCCTGCGCACGCGCCAGCTTGCTCGACATCGCATTCACAATCACCCCGCCCAGCCGGATGCGACGCTCCCGGAGCGACGCGCACAGGCGCGTGCTCTCGTCCACGACCATAACTTCGGGGCGCGTCACGATAACTGCCGCACAACGCGATCCGTCGTGCAGCATCGCTTCGAGCGACTCGATCTGCCCGCGCAGCCTCGCGATGAACTTGTCTGCGTCATCGGCACGGTAGTGGCGTGCAAGCGCGCGGACGAGCATGCGGTGCTTTTCCTGAAATGCATCCAGCAGGCGCACGAGCGCGCGCAACGTCTCGGGAAGATCGAGGAGCCGCAGGGTGTGTCCTGTGGGCGCCGTATCGACCACGATGCGCTGCCATCGCGCGTCGCCAACCAGCTCCGCGAGCCGAAGTACCGCGAACGTCTCGTCGCCGCCGGGAAGAGTCGCATCCACGAGCGCGGCGGCATCGTCTCCATCGAGATAGGTGCCACGATCCACCAGCAGGAGCAGGATGCTTCGCCAGCGCTCGAGGAAGGCCAGGCGAGCGGCCTCCGCGCCGAGCTGCGCCGCATGCACGCCCGGCATTCCCGGTACGACGGCCGGGTCAAGACTGAGCGGCATCCCGAGGACCGATCCAAGCGTGCGCGCGGGGTCGGTCGACAGCAGGAGCACGCGACCCGCGTCGCGCTCGGCAGACCTCAGTGCAAGAGCGCTGGCGGTAGTGGTTTTTCCGACACCACCCTTCCCTGCGACGAGGATCCAGGGCGGAAGCGAGGCAAGCAGCTCGTCGAGCGGGTGCTTCAGCCCTCGTCCTCACTCGACCGGGCGACGCGCACCGGGCCGCCGCTCACGCCTTTCCCCAGCTTCTCCTTCCACTCGCGTACCTCGCGCAGGCGCAGCATGATGGCCTTCTCCTGCACGAGGTATTCGTCGTCATCGATCTCCCCCAGCTCGACGCGCATCTGTAGCTCCATCAACTCCTGCTTGATGGGCGTATCGTCGGACAGCTCCTCTTCCGCGACCTGGATGACCTTGCTCATGGACCAGCGAATCCCTGCCACTGGCCCGGTGACGGGGAAGAAAAGCACTTTCGAGAGGATGCCCACGCTCCCTAGTCCGCGCGCTCGAGCTTGAGCTTGATGTTCACGAAGTTGTACGGCGGCCACGGACCCGAGTATTTGAAGGAGAGCAAATCCTCGTACTGCCGGCTCGCTTCCTTCACGCGGTCGTCGAACGCCTGTTCCATCGAGCGCTCAACGAGGAACGCGGCGTTCATCAGCATCCGGTCGCCAATGGGCTTATTCGCGCGGCTGGCCACAGCAACGTCGCGCAGCTGGCTGTGGATGTCAGCGACATAGCGAGTGCCCATGTCCTCGAGCGCCGAGTCGATGAGGCGCCCCAGCTGCATGCGCGCGAAGTAGGTGGAGGACGCCGAGTGCCGGCTGATCTCGTCCTTGAGCCGGCGAATCTCGACGTTTTCCTTCTCGAGGTTGGCAATCGCGCGATCGCGATCCCACAACACCTTCAGGCCGAACTCGATCTTGTCACGCATTGTGTCGAGGACGTCGCTGAAGGCCTGATACGTCGAGCGCAGCAGCTCGGTCACGTCATCCTCCGAGCGAAACACCGTCCCGAAGCTCATGGGGATCACGGTGTGCTCGCGCATGACGGTCTCATTCACGAACTCATGCGCCAGCACGTTTTCGCGCGTGGGGTCGTAGAGCACGATCGGCGTGTCGCTCACCACGGCGGCGAGATCCTTGTGATGGACCGTGTAGACCTTGCGGCTGCCTCCGATCCCGATTGCGCCGAAGTCGTGGGTGCGCTCGTTACGGATGATGCAGTACACGTACTTGCCAAGATCGGCGGTTGTTGCGTCGCCAGTGTTGATGGCAGTCGCGTCGCTCATAGGAGAAAGTACCGGAGTAACGAAGAAGCGAGTGAAGGCGGA
>JBKJKH010000645.1:0-4441 GCA_046597595.1 Gemmatimonadaceae bacterium | reverse complement strand
TAGAGCACCACGTGCTCGCGCGGTACCTTCGCGCGATTGCGGTTGGTCTCTTCCTCGAGGTCGTCGAGGGCGCGCGAAACCAGCGTGTGATACGCTATGCTCCGCCAGTCAAAACGCGGATCGGGCGCATCGGGCCGCGCCGCGGCGTGCGTGGAGGACGAGGCGGACTTAGGCCGCGACTGCTCTCTGATCGCCATGACAGGAAAGCTATCGCACCACGCTGCGCGGCGTAACTTTGGCGCAGGCCCCAAACGAACGGAGTGAGATGCGAGACGACTACATCCTCGAGGAGCGACGACAGGGAGTCGCGCTGTTGACCCTGAACCGTCCGGACATCCTCAACAGCTTCAACCGGGGGATGGGCGAGCAACTTCAAGCGGCGCTGGCACGGTGCGCGGAGGATGCGAGCGTTCGCGCCGTGCTCCTGACCGGTGCGGGTCGCGGCTTTTGCGCAGGTCAGGACCTCGCTGATGTGCCCGAGGGTGCCAATGGAGGAGCGCCCGACCTTGGCGTGGTCGTCCGCGAAGTCTACAACCCGATCATCAAGGCCATCCGCACGCTCGAGAAACCGGTGATCGCCGCGGTGAATGGTGTCGCCGCGGGCGCGGGAGCGAACCTCGCGCTCGCCTGTGATATCGTGATTGCCGCCGAAGACTCATCATTCATCCAGTCATTCGCCAAGGTCGGCCTCGTGCCAGACAGTGGCGGCAGCTTTTTCCTTCCTCGCCTGATTGGGCTTCCCCGCGCCACGGCGCTGATGATGCTCGGCGACAAGGTCAAGGCCGAGCAGGCGAAGGCGTGGGGGATGATCTGGGACGTGTGTCCGAGTTCGGTGCTTCTGGATGCGGCCTTTGCGATCGCCGCCAACCTCGCCGCACAGCCGACGCGCGGACTTGGGCTGATCAAGCGCGGCCTCAACGCGGGTCTCTCGGCCACGCTTGACGACCAGCTCTCCCTGGAAGAAGATCTTCAGCGTCAGGCCGGGCTGACCGAAGACCATCAGGAAGGCATCAAGGCATTCCGCGAGAAACGAAAGCCGGTCTTTGTGGGGCGGTAGCTACCTGCGCTTGCTTGTCATCCCGAGTGCCGCGAGGGAGCTTTTACCTTTCCGTCATCCCGAGCGCAGCGAGGGGGTGCAGGGTGCACTTGCTGTCATCCCGAGTGCCGCGAGGAAGCTGCACCTTTCCGTCATCCCGAGCGCAGCGAGGGATCTGCACCTGATGGAGGTGGCAGCAGGTCATCCCACGCAGAGTTTCCCGATTCAATGAGCGCCAGCCGCTTTGCGCGCGTCCATGACTTGAGCTGCTTTTCGCGTGCGATGGCATCCATTGGTCGCGCAGCCTCTTCCACGTGGACCAGCCGCGTTATTCGATACCGCGAAGTGAATTTCACGAGACCGCCGCGATGTTCGGACATCCGGCGAAAAAGATTGTTTGTCACGCCCACGTAGAGGTTCCTGGAGCGGCTCGCTAGGATGTAGACGTAGTAGCTCATAGGTGCAGATCCCTCGCTTTGCTCGGGATGACAGCGAGGTGCAGATCCCTCGCTGTGCTCGGGATGACAGCGAGGTGCAGATCCCTCGCTGTGCTCGGGATGACAAGCGGGGTGCAGATCCCTCGCAGGGCTCGGGATGACAGCGAGGAGCAGATCCGTCGCTGGGCTCGGGATGACAGCGGGGTGCAGATCCCTCGCTGTGCTCGGGATGACAATGAGTATGATGCAACCCCCGCCAGCGCTCGGACGACACGCACGCGGAGAGTACCAGATCGTTCATAGGTCGGGAGGCTCGTGACCGTCCACTACCATTTCCTTCTCGTTCTCCCATGCCACTGACCTCGGCCTCCCGAATCGGCGTCCTTGGCGCCGGCGCCATGGGCAGCGGCATTGCGCAGGTCGCTGCGATGGCGGGGCATGAGGTCGTGCTCGCGGATGCGAATGCAGACGCTCCGGCAAAGGCACTCGCCGGCATCGAGAAGGCGCTGATGCGCGAAGTCGAGAAGGGGCGCGTCCGGGGGGACGCGGCGGAGGCGACGAGGCGCCGGATCCAGGCGCAGCAGGCGTCGAGCGACGTCTTTGCCGGATGCGGGATGGTGATCGAGGCGATTGTCGAAGACCTCGGGGTGAAGCAACAGGTGTTCGCGGGCTTCGAGGCGTCGATCGCGGATGACTGCGTCCTCGCAACCAACACCTCGTCGCTCTCGATCGCGGCGATCGCGTCGGGATGCGTGAAGCCCGAGCGCGTCATCGGCGTCCACTTCTTCAACCCGGCGACGTTGATGCCGCTGGTCGAAATTATTCCGGGCGTCGCGACCGCTGCCGGCGTGGTGGAAGGCGTTCGCACCCTCGTCGACCGGTGGGGCAAGACGACGGTGCTCGCGGCCGATACACCAGGGTTCATCGTCAACCGCGTGGCGCGCCCCTTCTACGGGGAGTCGCTGCGGCTGCTCGAGGAAGGCATTGCAGACGTCGTCACCATCGACTGGGCCATGTGCGAATTCGGCGGTTTCCGGATGGGTCCTTTCGAGCTGATGGATTTCATCGGTCACGACATCAACTACACCGTCACGCGTTCCGTCTGGGAAGCGCTGTACTTCGACCCACGCTTTCGCCCCTCGATCGTGCAGAAGCGCCTGCTCGATGCCGGCCGGCTCGGCCGCAAGACGGGCATCGGATTCTATGACTACCGCGGCGGTGTGAAACCGCTCGAGCCGACCCGCGATGTGGCACTGGGGAACGAGATCTTCTTTCGCGTCCTCTCGATGCTCGTCAACGAGGCCGCCGATGCCGTGCATCTCCGCATTGCCACCGCCGCCGAGGTCGACCTGGCGATGCGGAAGGGCGTCAACTATCCGAAAGGCCTTCTCGCGTGGGGCGACGAGCTCGGGGCGAAGCGCGTGCTCGACCGGATCGATGCGCTACAGGCCGAGTATGGTGAGGATCGATATCGCGCCAGTCCGTACCTGCGCCGGGCCGTGCGGGAGGGCACTCCGCTCAGTGGAAAATAGCGAGCAGGTGCGGGCCGAACAGGTCGTCACCGCCATGATGCGCGACGATGCGTACAGCCGCTTGCTCGGCATGGAGCTGGTGAGCGTGACCCCCGGGAATGCCACCGTTCGCCTCACTGTGCGTGACGACATGGTCAACGGGCTCGGCGTCTGTCATGGCGGAGTGACGTTCTCCCTCGCAGACAGCGCACTGGCGTTTGCGTCGAACGGGCACGGTCGCGTGACGGTAAGCATCGAGAACAGCATCGGCTATCCGGCGGCAGTGCGGGTCGGCGATGTCATCACGGCCGCAGCCACGGAAGAGTCCGCGGGACGTCGGCTCGCGTTCTATAGCGTCACCGTGCGCAAGCAGGACGCCACGACAGTGGCCATCTTTCGGGGCACGGTGTACCGGACGGACAAGGAGCACGCGCAGGGCTGACTCGCAGCTTCGCGCGACTCGTGAGACTCGGAATCATGGCTGACGCGTTCATTATTGATGGAATTCGCACGCCAATCGGCGCGATCGGTGGAGCGCTGAGCGAAGTGCGACCTGACGACATGGCCGCGCATGTCATCGCTGCGCTGATGCAGCGCCAGCCGGGCGTCGATCCGGCGAGCATCGCTGACGTCGTCCTGGGATGCGCCAACCAGGCGGGCGAAGACAACCGCAATGTCGCGCGGATGGCCGCACTGCTTGCCGGACTTCCGGTCACTGTGCCCGGCGAAACAGTGAACCGGCTGTGCGCGTCCGGCATGAGCGCAGTGGCCAACGCCGCGCGCGCCATCCGCCTCGGCGAGGGAGACCTGTATGTCGCCGGCGGCGTGGAAAGCATGACGCGTGCGCCGTTCGTGATGAGCAAGGCCAAGTCTGCGTGGTCGCGCGAGATCGAGGTTTTCGATACCAGCCTGGGTTGGCGCTTCATCAATCCCCGGATGAAGGCGCAGTGGGGCGTGGACAACATGGGACAGACCGCCGAGAATGTGGCAGAGCAGTTTCACGTCTCGCGTGCGGACCAGGACGCATTCGCGTTGCATTCGCAGCAAAAGGCGGCTGCGGCGCGTGCGGCGGGTGTGTTCGCCGAAGAGATCGTGCCCGTCGAGGTTGCGCAGAAGAAAGGGGAGCCGAAACGCGTCGAGCTCGACGAGCACATGCGCCCCGAGACCACGCTGGCGATCCTCGCGAAACTCCGGCCGGCGTTCCGCGAGGGCGGGTCGGTGACTGCGGGGAACTCGTCCGGATTGAACGACGGCGCAATCGCACTGCTCATCGCTTCGGAGTCCGCAATCAACGCACAGGGACTGAAGCCCCTCGCACGCGTGGTCACGGCAGCGGCGGCGGGGGTGGAGCCGCGGATCATGGGGATGGGTCCGGTGCCGGCGACGAGACTCGCGCTCAAGCGAGCCGGCCTGACACTCGACCAGATGGACGTCATCGAGCTCAATGAGGCCTTCGC
>JBKJKH010000612.1:0-3716 GCA_046597595.1 Gemmatimonadaceae bacterium | reverse complement strand
TGCGGCGATCAGGGACGCGAGAAGGGGGGCGAGCCCGGCGAGCCCGACCCCCTCAATTTCCCGGTGATCGTATCCTGGAGGGAGCGACGGCGGCCAGCCGATCACAACACGACGCTGTACACCGGCACGACCTGGCTCTTGCCCTTGAGCTCCATGGAGTCACGCTTCTCCATCTTCGGGGGCCGCGCCAGCGAGCGCTTGAAGTTCTCGGAAATAAGAATTTCGCGACCCGCCGCAGCGCCACACAAGCGGCTCGCCGTGTTCACGGTGTCGCCGATGACGGTGAACTCGAGTCGGCGCTCCGATCCAATGTTGCCCGCGAACGCCTCACCAAAGTTGAGACCAATACCAATCTGCAGCTCCGGGCGTCCCGCCGCCTTCCATTGCTGGTTGAGCTTGTCCAGCTCGTGGATCATTTCGATCGCCGCCGTCATGGCCTTGTCGGCATCGTCATCGGTCGCGATCGGCGCGCCCCACTGCGCCATCACCGCGTCGCCAATGAACTTGTCCAGCGTGCCGTTATGACGGAATACGCACTCCACCATCTCGGTAAAGTACTCCGTGAGCAGCGTGGCCATTTCATCGGGATTCATCGTCTCGGAGAGCGCGGTGAACCCACGGATATCACTGAACAGCACGGCGACGCGCCGCTTGTCTCCGCGCAAGCGCGTAGCGTCCTGGTTCTGCGCGATCTGCGCGGCCAGGTTCGGCGAGAAGTATCGCTCGAAATTCGACCGGATCAGCGATTCCTGGCGAATACGCTCGGAGAACTGGCTGTTCTCGATTGCCACGGCAGCGATACCGCTGAACGCGACCAGGAAGTCGAGGTCATCTTCGCCGAAGCGGTGCGTGAACGCCTGGCTGTCGACGTACAGCACGCCGAGCGCGCGCGCCTCGCTGCCAACGAGGGGCACGCAGATCGCTGAGCGAACCTGCTGCATCAGGATCGACTGCCCGCCGAAACGAGAATCCTCCGCGGCGTTGTCGCTCTGGATCGCCATCATGTCCTTGAACGCGGCATGCGCGATCGAACGCGGCACAGCTTCCGCGAGCGGGCGGCCCTTCTTGTCGATGGCGACGCGCGGGGCGAGCGCCTCGGCCGTATCGCCCAGGAGGATGGACACCCGGTCGACATCGAAGACCTTGAAGCAGCTCTCGGCGATCTTCTCGAGCAGAGCGTCCACGCTTTTCGCCGTGTTGAAATACGTCGACACCTGAAGCAGCGTCTTGAGGCGAGCGGCCATCTTCTGCTCCGCGCTCTCCTGGATCTTCGCTTCCGGATCGCTCGTACGCAGCGCCTGCGCGAGCATGCCGTTCGAATCCCGGACAGCGACCTGGCGGACGATGGTCGCCCCGGGTGGCGGGTTTCCGGGCGTCTGGACGATCTTGGGTATCGCACCCGAGGGGGGCGGCGGCGAGACGTCCTTGAGCTGAAACCGGACCTTCCCGAATGTGACGAAGTCCCCCGCAGCGAGGCGGAACTCCGTAATCCGGTTGGCGTTCACGAACGTTCCGTTGCTCGAACCGAGGTCGCGTACAAGCACCTGGGTGCCCTCGATGGCCACCTCGGCGTGCCGGCGGGAAATCGTGGGGTCGAAGATCGGGATATCGCTGGTCATCGCCCGCCCAATGACTTGGGGAGCGCCCGGCTTGATCTCGAAGGTGAGGTCCCCTTCTGGGCTGACGAGCTTATACGTCATGATCGGGGCAAAATATGCGACGTCGGCGCATCATCGCCAGACGCAGAACGCCTCTACGAGGAACTCCGGACCCTTCCAATGGCCGTCAACAGGGCTTTTGCCTTGTTGCCGGTTTCCTCCCACTCCCGCTCTGGCACCGAGTCGGCCACGATCCCGGCACCCGCCTGGACTGAGGCCACCCCCCCGGCGATGACGCAGGTACGGATGGTAATGGCGAGGTCCATCCGGGCATCACCGGCCGCAATGTAGCCCACCGCGCCAGCGTACGGCCCCCGTCTTTCAGGTTCCAGCTCGTCGATGATCTCCATTGCCCGGACTTTTGGGGCTCCCGTCATGGTGCCGGCGGGGAAGGTCGCCCGGAAAACGTCGAGTGCAGAGAGCCCCTCGCGAAGCGTTCCCTCGACCTGGCTGGTGAGGTGCAACACATGGGAGAACCGCTCCACTTTCATGAACTCCGTCAGCGAGACCGTGCCGTACCTCGCGACGCGGCCCACATCGTTGCGGCCGAGGTCGACAAGCATCACGTGCTCGGCACGCTCCTTTTCGTCGGCAGCGAGTTCGGCGGCGAGGCGCTCATCCTCTTCCGGGGACACCCCGCGCGGGCGCGTTCCCGCGATGGGGCGAAGCGTCACCCGGCCATCCGCGACGCGTACCAGCAATTCGGGTGAGCTGCCGACGAGCTCCACGCCGTCGAGCACCAGGTGATACATGTACGGTGACGGATTGATGGCCCGGAGCGCCCGATAGAGCGACGCCGAGTCAAAGTCGTGCGGGACCTCGATCCGCCGCGCGAGCAGTGCCTGGAAACAATCCCCCGCGAAGATGTATTCGCGAATGCGTTCGACATCGGCCAGAAATTTTTCTCGCGAATAGCGCGATGTCCCGACCGCCGGCTCCGCCCGTGCGTCGAGGATGAGCGGCGGGAGCGGGGCGCTCGCGCGCAGGAGTCCAATCACGCGATCGATCTCGCGTTCCGCCTCTGCGTGGAGGCGAGCGATCGCGTCATCGTCAGCGGACGGGGGAACAACGGCGGCCGAAACGACCCGGGCCTGGGAGCGCAGGTTGTCCATCACGACCACCGTGCGCGTGAGCAGGCACAGTGCGTCGGGCACCTCGAGCGTGCGCGGAGGCGGCGCAGGAAGCCGTTCAATGTGACGCGCGACATCGTAGGAAAAATACCCGACCGCTCCGCTCCAGAATGCGCCCAGCTCCGGAACGTCCACAGGTTGCGCGGCCGTGAGCACACCCTGAAGATCAGCGAGTGGATCTGCGGGACGGCGGGGATTCTGCCACCCGCTCGCGCTGGTCCAGTCTTCCACGACGCCGTCACGGAGCCGCCAGGCTGCGCGTGGCTCTGCGCCGAGGAACGTGTAGCGCGACCACGTTTCACTTCCCGCCGGAGCGGACTCGAGCAGGAATGCGAACTGGCCCCCGCTCGCCCGCAGCTTGGCGAAGGCCGAGACCGGCGTGTCGGTGTCAAGCAGAAAGTCGCGCCACACGGGGACGAGTGCGGGGCCGGACACCGTATGCGCCATGGCGCGGAAACGATCGAGCGTCACGCGAGTAATATTCCCGAATCATGAGGAGCTATCTCGCGGCGCTTTTCGCCGCGTGCACCACACTGGCCGTCGCGCCGCCGCTTGCCGCCCAGGCGTCCAGCGCGTGGAACGATGTGCGGACGCTCGAGCTGGTCCGGCGCGCAACGGTCCGTCGCGCGGCCCAACTCGCAGACACCGGGCTCGTGGATTATCGCGCGCGCGCGCACGGCTATCTCACGTTCCTGGCGCAGCTCGGTGAGGGGTTTCCCGACCCGCCCCGTGTGCTCAAAGCCGACGAGCTCGTGCTCGAATTGTACTGGCGCGCGCCCAACCTCAGCAAGCAACGGATCATTGGCCGGCGTGATACGCTGCTGCTGCCGACGGACATCAACTACCATCGCGATCACCTCGGCATCGTCCAGAACAATTTTCCGGGAATCATCCGGCTGGGCGACGGCGACGAAGTCCAGGACGTCCC
>JBKJKH010000152.1:0-4963 GCA_046597595.1 Gemmatimonadaceae bacterium | reverse complement strand
CCGGTGGGCACACGCTCGACCTGACCTCCGCTCAGCTTCAGATTCGAAGCGTGGAGCTCGAACGCGCCGAGGGCGGCGAGGATTCTGATGAGGCAGACTCGGACGGCGAAGGCTGCGAGCTGAACTGCCAGTCGTTTATCAGCGGCCCGCTCGTCGTGGATCTTCCAGTCGACGGCGGTGTCGTGACGCCATTCACGACTGAGGTTCCGGCCGGCCGTTACTCGGAAGTCGAGTTCGATCTTGGATCTGTTCGCCTGAAGGGGTCTTTCGACGGCGCGCCGTTCGATGTGACCGTTGCGCTGAATCTCGAAAGCGAGCTGGAATTCCATCCCCCAGTCGAGATCGGCGGATCGTCGACGCGCAACATCACGATCGCGACGCCGCTCAGCCGGTGGCTGCGCAACCCGGACGGTTCGTTGATCGACCCGCGCCGGCTCGAGACCGATTCACAGCTTCGCTCGGCCTTCAGGGCGCGTGTGCGCGCGGCGCTTCGCACGTTCGCCGACCAGAACCGCAATGGCGAGGACAGCGACGACGATCGCTGAGTCCCGCCGCGACGGGCCGGGCGCCAGCTGGCGCGTCGGCCCGGCGTCGGCGGTCGGCATCACGGGGGTCGTCGTGATCTTCGTGCTGCTCGCCTGGCGTCGGCCCTCGATGTACGAGGCCCTCCTTCAGGAAGATCGGTTTGTCGAGTGGCTGACGGCGGGATTGTTTCTCGCGGCGGCAGTGCGGGGGGCGATCCGCGCGGTGCGCGCGCGTCGCGTTTTTGATGGGTTGGTCGCGCTGTTCTGCCTGTTTGTTGCGGGCGAGGAAATGAGCTGGGGTCAGCGACTCCTGGGGTTCATGCCACCCGAAGCCTTCCTCGCGACAAACGCACAGCAGGAGTTCAATCTCCATAACTTCAAGGATGTCTTCGGCCAGCCGAAGATCGTCCTTGGCATCGCGCTCGCTGGGTATGGCATTGTCCTGCCGCTCATGGCGCGCTGGCGCACTGGATCGCGCATCCTTGCCCGCATCGGCAGCACGGCTCCACATCCCGCGCTCGCGCTCTGGCTCGCCGCCCTTGTTGTCCTCCTGTGGTGGTATCCCTTCAAGTTCACCGGTGAATGGGTGGAGCTCGTGGCGGGAGCCATTTTCTGGCTGGCGACAACGCCCGGGCGCGCAAATGCCATCGGCACGCTGCTGGGCCTCGCCGGTTGCGCGGCCTTGCTCTCCTCGTGGAGTGGCCACGTTGGCGAGCAGGCGCTGGCGGCGGTGACCTGCGCTCGCGCGGAAGTCCGTACGATTGCCAGCGCCGCAGTGGAAGGTGCGCTCACAGCACCAGGCGCGCGCATGCACAACCGCGTCTGGATCGCGGCGCGGGAGTCGTTGCTGATCTGGACACCGGTGGCCGCACGCCTGTCCGCGGTACCCTGCAGCGCCAGCGCATCCGCGCGGCGGAGGTTGCGCTACGCAGTGGATCCCTGGGGGTCGCCGTACTGGATTCGCGTCGGTGGCGCGCCGGCGCACGTCGAGGTGTATTCGTTCGGACCGAACCGGCGGCGCGATGAGCACGGAAGCGGAGATGATGTCGCCTTCGCCATACCGGGAGCGCGCGAGCACTGACGATCGGGCGCCGAACAGCACGCCGACGAGTGCCCGGCGCGAATGTACGTGGGGCGTGAGCTATCTCACTACTGCACCAAGAGTTGGGAGAAATCGAGGGAGGCGTGCACCTACAGGTGTGGCGACGCGCTTACACACTTGGCGAGCTGTGGCTTTGTATGCGGAACGTCTCAGAGCGCACAAATGTCTCGAACATGAGGACACACTGCCTGAACGACTAAAAACTATACATCACGTTGACCGAAGTGGAGAAATATAGTCGGAGTGACCGAAGTGGCACCGGGATTGCCTACATGGCGACCGTCAGCCACACCGTTCCCGACTCCAGAGGATCGTAATGAAGCGTTTCCACTCCGTCGCACTCTGCATCACCGCGCTTACCATGCTCTCCGCATGCAGTGAGCGTGGTACCGCACCGACCGGCGCGCCGCCGGCAGCCGCTCCCGCGGCCGAGCGCGTCCTCGCCGTCGAGACCCCCAGCACCGATTTCTGGTGGGGTTTGGTCAATACCGAGTTCTACATCGACATCGACCCATCCAAGGCGAACGTGATCAGCGCAGGCGAAAATCGCCTGACGATCCCGGCCAACTCGCTCTGCGATGTCGAAACCACGCAGTACGGGCCGTCTGAATGGGACAAGCCCTGCACCCCGGAAACGGATCGTGTCCGTTTCGTCCTCAAGGCCGCGGTCGGCCTTGATGGACACACCCGAATGGACATCCTGCCGCATGCGCGGTTCTCGCCTTCCGCAACGCCCGAGCTGCGCCTGTTTGATCCGGACGCGACGCTCGAGAAGAAGTTCGAAATCCTGTGGTGCAGCGACATGCTGGACCAGGCTGCGCTCGGCGGCTGCGCCAACGAGGCGCTTACGGATCCCAGTCTTCGGACCACCCGCGACAATCAGTACTTCTTCCGCAAGCTCAAGCATTTCAGTGGCTATGAAGTCGCTGCAACCTGACCGACCGCTCTGAACGCGTTCCTCACACGACTTCGTACGCTAACTCTCCGATAACAGGGATTTCGACCATGAAGCTCACCACATTTGTCCGCCGAACGTTCGGTCTGGCCGCCATTCTGGTGGTAGCCGGCGGATGCGCAGACTCGCCGCTTTCACCGAACACCACGCCCGCGGTCGCCGCCACGGCTGCCGCACCCGATGCCAACCTCCTCGGTGGCGGCCTGGAGCCGGTGCTCGACCCCGTCTACGGGTTGCTGTTCCCGACCAAGGCGGTCGCCCGCACCACGGCGCTTGCAAAGGACGTAATTGTTTCGAAGACGATCGGCAGCGCAGGCGGCACGCTCTCGATTCCGAGCCTGGGGCTGACGCTGACGGTGCCGAAGGGCGCAGTGAGCGGCCCGACGACCTTCAGCGCGACGGCGATTGCCGGGACGGTGGTGGCCTACGATTTCGAGCCACACGGCGCAACGTTCGCCAAGGCGCTGACGATCACGCAGAGCCTGACCGGGACGGACTGGTACCAGAAGGGGTACTCGAGCGCCAAGGGTGGCTACTACCAGGACCGGAGCCTGATCGACCAGGTCCTGAATATTGTGTGGACGCTGGAGCTGTTGCCGGCCACGGTGACGTCGGGCAGCGTCCAGTTCCAGGTCAAGCACTTCTCGGGATACATGGTCGCAGGCTGCTGAACCGTGGATATTCCGCGTTAACAGGAGCGGCGCTCGGTCGTCATATACCGGGCGCCGTTTTCTGCGTCCCACCGTTGGCTTTCGTCTTCCCGAGCGCGTCATGACGCAGCACGCACCAGCCTCCGGTGAGGGCCGTTCTCCGCACCTCCGGCTCATGGGCCCGGAGCACGCAACTCCCGCCGCACGTAACCCTGACGGGCCCTTCGATTTCGATGCACTCATCGAGGAGGCGGCCGTCGCCGAGCGTCAGGGACGCCGCGACATCGCGCGTGACATTTACGAGCGCGGACTGCGCGCGCTCACGGATTCGTCGCAGGCCGCAATGGCCGCGGCCCTCATCCGGCGCATCGCGTTCAGCTATCAGGTGGACGCCAACAACGAAGCCTCGCTCGATTGCGCTGAGGCCGCGCTCGCGATCTCCACCGCCTGTGCAGACGTCGTGGGCATTGGTCGCGCGATCAACCAGATGGCCATCGTCGCCTTTCGCGCGAACAATCTCGACGAAGCGGAAGGGCTCTACCGGGAAGCGCGCGGCCGCGCGATCGCCTGCGGCGACGCGATGCTCTCCGCAATGACGGCGCAGAATCTCGGCGTGCTCGCGAACATCCGCGGCGACCTCGACGAAGCCCTCCGCCACTACGAAGCGAGCCTGACGGAATACCGCCTGCTGTCGTCGGCGAAGGACGTCGTTGGCGCGCTGAACAACCTGGGCAACCTGTACACGCAGATGCGACGGTGGACAGAAGCCACAGCCGCGCTCGAGGAAGCGATTCAGATCACCGGCATTCTCGGCGACCTGAGCGCTCGCATCATGCTCGAGGTCAACCTCGCCGATTTGTGGATCGCGCGGCAGGACTACGATCAGGCGTCCACGGCTGCCGCTCGCGCGATCGAGCTTTCCGGACAGCTCGGCGATGCGTATGCGCTCGGAGAGGCGCACAAGGTGCGCGGCATCATCGCCCGCGAACGGGGAGATTTCCCCGCGGCCGAACAGGAGTTTGCGACGGCCGAGCGCATGCTCGAGGAGCGGCAGAATCTCCTCCTCGTCGCGGAGACGCTGCGCGAGCGCGCGGAGTTGCATCGTCGGCAGGGGCGCAACAAGGACACGCTGATGTGCCTGAACAAGGCGCACAAGCTGTTCTCGCTCCTGCGCGCCAGACGCGAACTGGCCGACGTCGACCGGCGCACGAGCCGGCTCGAAGGCGAGTTCGTCAGCGTTGTCCAGAAATGGGGCGAATCCATCGAATCGAAGGACCGGTACACGCTGGGCCACTGCCAGCGCGTCGCCGACCTCGCGTGCTCGCTCGCGGTCCAGGCGGGGATCGACGGGACGGAGCTGTTCTGGTTCCGCATCGGCGCCATGCTGCACGACGTGGGCAAGATCCTCGTGCCGACGGAAGTCCTCAACAAGCCGGGGAAGCTGACGCCCGAGGAATGGGAGCTTATCAAGCGGCATCCGTCGGCCGGCGTCGAAATGCTCGCCGACGTCGACTTTCCGTGGGATGTGCGCCCGATGGTCGAGTCGCACCATGAGCGGTGGGACGGCAGGGGCTATCCGCACAGCCTCAGCGGAGAAGCGATCCCATTCAACGCACGCATTCTCTGCATCGCGGATGTCTACGATGCGCTGACGTCGGTGCGCTCGTACAAGCAGCAGCTGTCGCACGCCGAGGCCATGGAAATCATGCGCAACGACGCGGGCACGGCGTTC
>JBKJKH010000442.1:0-4659 GCA_046597595.1 Gemmatimonadaceae bacterium | reverse complement strand
GGTGGGTCGCGTTCACGTCGAACCGTGCCGGAGTGCGCGCGGTCTACGTCATGCCCATCGAGGGCGGTGACGCGCGCCGGCTGACGTGGAGTCCGGGAGGGGAAGACGCGCAGGGTTGGACACCCGACGGCAAGCGCGTGCTGTTCGCCTCGGGACGCGTGTCCGCGCCGACCTCGTACGCGAAGCTCTGGACGATTCCGGCCGAAGGAGGCGTTGCGCAACTACTCCCTGCATACATGGGTCTCCGCGGCAGTTTTTCGCCGGACGGCAAGCGTATCGTCGTGGACCGCGTGGACCGGTGGGACGACGAGTTCCGCAGCTATCGCGGCGGGCAGAACACCCCCCTCACGATCACCAGCATCGCGGACGCGACCGAAACGAAGCTGCCTAACGAGCGAACGATGGACATCCACCCGGTCTGGATCGGCGAGATGATCTATTTTCTCTCGGACCGGGACTGGGCCACGAACGTCTGGTCATACGACACGCGTAACGGCGCGGTCAAGCAGCTCACGCGCTTCCGCGATTCGGACGTCAAGACACTCGACGGTCGCGACGGCATGCTGGTGTTCGAACAGGACGGCTACCTCTGGATGCTCGAGGCGGGAAAGTCCGATCCGCGCCGCCTGACCATCAACGTGCGTGGCGACTTCCCGTGGGCGACGCCGCGCTGGACTGACGTCACGCGCTCCGTGGCCAATGCGTCCATTGGCCCCAATGGCAAGCGCGCCGTCTTCGAGGCGCGCGGCGAGATCTTCACCGTGCCAGTCGAAAAAGGCGATGCGCGCAACCTGACGCACTCCTCCGGCTCGGCCGATCGCTCACCGGTGTGGTCGCCCGACGGGCAGCGCATCGCGTGGATCTCCGACGACGGCAGCGGCTACAAGCTCATGATCGGTAACGCAGACGGCCTTGGCGCACCTCGGGCCATCAGCATGGGCGAAGCGAAGATGGCCTGGTCCACAGCGTGGTCGCCCGACGGCAATCATATCGCCTTCATAGACGACCACTCGAGGATGCGCGTGATCACGCTCGCTTCCGGGCGCATGGTCACCGTGGACACCGCCGGCTCGGCAACCGATCGCGATGCGATGCGGCCCATGTGGTCGCCGGACTCGCGATGGATCGCCTACGCGAAGAGCTACCCGAACCAATTCCGCCGCGTGGTGATCTGGTCGCTCAGCGATGGCGTGAAGCGCCCGATCACCGACGCGCTGGCGAGCGCGGCGGAACCGGTGTGGGACCGCAACGGCAAGTGGCTGTATTTTCTTGCAAGTACCGATCTCGGTGTCCAGAGTGGCTGGGCAGACCTGAGCAGCCAGACGCGCACCTCGACATCCGGCGTGTATGTCGCCCTGCTCCGCACGAGTGAGCCCACGCCGTTCACTCCCGAGAGCGACGAAGAGGCTGCTGCGCGCGCCGCTGCACCGCCCGCCGTCGCCCCCGCGACCTCCGCACCCGCAGCCGATACGACGAAAAAGGCCGCCGGTGATTCGTCTGCATCGCGAGCGCCAAACGTCAAGATCGATTTTGACCGATTCGACAGGCGCATCATCGCGCTGCCAATGCCGGTGCGCGACTACGCGCAGCTCATCGCCGGTCCCTCAGGATCGGTGTTCGTAGCCGAACGTGTTCCCAACCAGCCGGGCACGACGTTGTCCAGGTGGGACATGGCGAAGCGGAAGAGCGACATGTTCGTTGGTGGTGCCAATCGCATTTCCGTCTCGCGCGATGGCAAGAAGCTGATGTGGCAGGGCGGCGCACCGACGCAGGCGTGGTTCGTGAGCGGAACCGATGCCCCCCCGAAACCCGGCGAGGGCACGCTGCGCGTCGCACTCGGCGCACAGATCGATCCGGCGCAGGAATGGAAGCAGATTTTCGACGAAGCGTGGCGCATGGAGCGCGATTTCTTCTACGCGCCAAATCTCCACGGCGCTGACTGGAACGCGGTGCGGGCGCGCTATGCGCCGCTCGTGCCGTTCCTCAAGCATCGCGGTGACCTCACCTACGTGCTCGACATGCTCGGCGGTGAACTCTCGGTCGGGCATTCATTCGTGGGCGGCGGCGACAATCCTGTCACGGACAGTTCGCGTGTGGGCGCACTCGGTGCCGATCTCGTCGCTGAAGCCGACAAGTGGAAGATCTCGCGCATCTATACGAGCGAGAGCTGGAACCCGGGCCTCCGCGCTCCGCTCGACGCTCCCGGTGTGAAAGCGCGCGTCGGCGACTACCTGCTCGAGGTCAACGGCACTCCCGTCACGACGCGCGAAGAGCCGTGGATGGCGCTCGACGGCACGGCCGAGAAGCAGACCGTGCTGCGGCTCTCCGATCGCGCCGATGGAACGGGTGCGTGGAATGTGACAGTTGTGCCGGTGCGCAATGAAGGGCAACTGCGCCAGCGCGCGTGGGTCGAAGACAATCGGCGGCGCGTTGACTCGCTCTCGAATGGCAAGCTCGCCTACGTGTGGGTGCCGAACACAGGGCGACCGGGCGTCACGGCGTTCGACCGCTACTACTTCGCGCAGCAGGAACGAAAGGGTGCAGTGATCGATGAGCGATTCAACGGTGGCGGACTGCTTGATGACTACATGGTCAATATCATGTTGCGGAAACCGGTTGGCGGCGTGACGGGCTTTGTTCCGGGGGCGGCGAACCTGCGCTTGCCGGCGTCAGGACTGCTTGGCCCGAAGGTGTTGCTCACGAACGAGCTCGCGGGCTCGGGTGGTGACTACTTCCCGTGGGTGTTCCGCCAGCTCGGCGTTGGCCCGCTCATCGGAACGCGCACGTGGGGCGGTCTGGTGAATGCGGCCGTGCCGTATCCGCTCGTGGACGGCGGCACGATCACCGCCCCTGCGCAGGCGGTGTTCGGCCCGAATGGCGCGTACATCGCCGAGGGCGAGGGCGTGCATCCGGATATCGAAGTTTTTTACGATGCGAAGGCGGCACTGCAGGGACGTGATCCACAGCTCGAGCGCGCAGTGGCAGAAGCGTTGAAGCTCGTGCAGACAAAGGGCGTTGAAGCGCCGAAGATGCCGGCGAACTATCCGTCAGCCGCGCGGAGGCCCATTGCGCAGTAACGCGATATACGCCGTCGCCATGATGCTGATGGCGCACGCTGCCCCCGCGTTGGCGCAGCGGCCCGTTTACGACCGCGTGATTCTCGGCGGCCGTGTGATGGATCCGGAGTCCGGACTTGATGCGGTGCGCAATGTCGGCATTACCGGCGCGCGCATCGCCGTGGTGTCGACGGACATGCTGGCAGGGCGCGATACCATCGATGCGCGGGGTCTCGTCGTCGCACCCGGTTTTATCGATCTTCATCAGCACTGGCAGGAGCCCGAGGGATATCGCTTCCAGGCCCAGGACGGTGTCACAACGTCGCTCGAGCTCGAGAACGGCACCTATCCGATCGCACGATTCTATGCCGACCGGGAGGGAAAGGCCGCAGTGAACTTTGGTGCGAGTGCAAGTCACGGTGGAATTCGCGCCGCGACGCTGGCAAACGGTGAGCGCGATCGTGCAGCGATCCTCGCCGCCCGTACGGCGCAGGACACGATCGTGGCGCGTGCACCGGGCGCGTACCGCACGGCCAATCCAGAAGAGCAGGCACAGATTGTCAGGAGGGCCGAGGAGGCGCTGCGCGAGGGCGCTATTGGGATGGGCTTTGGCATTGCGTACGTACCGGCGACAAGCCGCGATGAAATTTTCCGGCTTTTCCAGATGGCCGCACGTGAGAAAGTCCCCAGCTTTGTGCATGTGCGGTCGTCAGGTCCAACGGTCAACAACGGGACGCTCGACGCCATGCAGGAAGTGATCGCTGATGCCGCTACGACGGGAGCCGCGCTGCACATCGTGCACGTCACGAGCAGTAGTGCGCGGCAGACCGGCACCGTGCTCGAGATGATTCGTGGCGCGCGGGCGCGAGGCGTGGATGTAACGACGGAACTCTATCCCTATGAGGCGGCGTCGACGAGCCTGCAGTCCGCGATTTTCGATCCGGGATGGCAGGAGCGGATGGAAATCTCGTTTGGCGACCTTATGTGGCCGGCGACGGGTGAGCGGTTGACGGCTGCGACGTTCGCGAAATACCGGATGCAGGGCGGTCCGGTCGTCATCTTCTCGATTCCGCAGTCAGCGATCCAGGCCGCGCTCACCGACTCGACGGTGATGATCGCGAGCGATGGTATGCAGCTGATTCGCGGACAGGGTCATCCGCGTGGCGTCGGCACCAATGCGCGCGTGCTCGGACGGTTCGTCCGCGATGAGAAGCGCCTTTCATTGATGGAGGCGGTACGCAAGATGACGATCATGCCCGCGCGTCGCCTCGAGGCATCGGTGCCGCAGATGCGAACGAAGGGCCGTGTCAAGGAAGGTGCTGATGCGGATATCACGGTTTTCGACGCCGAGCGGGTGATTGATCGCGCGACATATGAGAAGCCGGCGCAGGCGTCGGAGGGGATTATTCACGTCCTCGTGAATGGCGTGCCGGTTGTGCGGAGAGGTGCGCTGGTGCAGGGCGTGAACCCGGGGGTGGGAATCCGGCGCGGCGTAGTGCAGTGAGTGACGAAGATTTCTTTGACATCGAGCGAGACTTTCCGCTTGGTGATGGCACTGCGGACCTGTCCGCTGTCGTGGTCTGTCCGCACTGCAGCGAGGAAA
>JBKJKH010000319.1:0-8288 GCA_046597595.1 Gemmatimonadaceae bacterium | reverse complement strand
TCACAACCGGCGCCCCAGGAATTTCGGCGCACCGGATGGGGCCAATCGCACAGCTGAGGGGCGCAATCCACTGTGCGGGGACGAGCTCACGCTCTGGCTCCGGCTCGAGGATGATCTCATCGCGGACGTGGGGTTTGTCGGTCGCGGGTGCGCGATCTCACGCGCCTCCGCTTCGCTCATGACGACTGCAGTAAAAGGACGCACGCGCGCCGAGGCGGAGGAGATATTCGGTCGGTTTCACGAGGTCGTCACGCGCGGCTCCGCTGCACCATTGACCGCAGCGGCCGAAAAGGAATTGGGCGCGCTCCGCGTGTTGTCCGGCGTTGCGCGCTTCCCGGCACGCGTCAAGTGCGCAAGCCTCGCATGGCACACACTTCGTCGCGCGCTCGAGGATCCACGCTCCAGCGATGCGCCTCCGGTCGTGACGAGCGAAAGCGTGGTTGATGGCGCGGGCTCGAGCTGAAGGTTGTCGTTCTGAGTGCTCCCTTCCGTCATCCCGAGCCCAGCGAGGGATCTGCACGTCCGGCGCCGCCCGACTTTGAGCGCGTCGCCAGGCTTTCGGAACTCGAGGGCCGCGGCCTGCTCGGCGTTGGATTGAGTACGGGCGAGCGGGTGTGCCTCATTCGGCAGGGGGATTTGGTGACGGCGGTGCGCGATCTGTGCTCGCATCAGGCATTCCCGCTCTCGGAGGGTGAGATCGCACCGGGGGGACGGATCATCTGCGCCTGGCATGGCGCGGAGTTCGACTGTGCCACGGGCCGCGTCTGCCGTGGTCCGGCGACAGAGGACCTCGAGACGTTTGCGGTGCGGGTTGTCGGGGATGATGTGTACGTCCGGCGACGTTAGGCAGCCATGCTCGCTCTCCGTTCCGACTTTCCGCTGCTCGGGCGCCATCCCGCGCTCCATTACCTCGATTCGGCTGCGACGGCGCAGAGACCGGCCGTGGTGCTCGACGCGCTACGCGACTTCTACGAGACAAGCAACGCCAATCCGCACCGGGGCGCGTACGCGCTCTCGGTGCTGGCGACGGAGCGGTATCATGCGGCGCGAGCGACCGTGGCGCGCTTCATTGGAGCGCGCGACTCCGACTGCCTGATTTTCACGCGCGGGACGACGGAGTCGCTCAATCTCGTTGCGCACGCGTGGGGAAACGCGAACATCGGGGCGGGCGACGAGATCGTGGTCACGGGTCTCGAGCACCACGCGAACTTCGTCCCCTGGCAGCAGCTTGCACTCAGGGGCGGCGCGACGTTCAGGATCGCGGAGGTGACCGAAGACGGACGCGTCGACCTGGATTCCCTCGCCGCACTCCTGGGTGCGAAAACCGCCGTCGTTGCGTTCGGGCATGTTTCGAATGCGCTGGGAACGATCAACCCCGTGCGCGAGATCGCTGCCATGGTGCGCGAGCGCGCGCCGCGCGCCGTGATCGTGTGCGATGGCGCCCAGGGCGTGCCCCACCTCGCAGTGGACGTCGAGACCCTCGGCGCGGACTTCTACGCCTTCAGTGGACACAAGCTCGGCGGTCCCATGGGGATCGGTGCGCTCTGGGGACGACGCGCGCTGCTCGAGAAAATGCCGCCCTGGCAAACGGGTGGCGACATGATCGATCTCGTTGGTGATGAGTTCACGTCCTGGAATGTGTTGCCGCACAAGCACGAGGCAGGAACCCCAAACGCTGCCGATGCAGTAGGTCTCGCGGCGGCGTGTGACTATCTCACGGCGCTGGGCATGGATCGCGTCCGTGCGCACGAGCTCGAGCTGACTGCGTTGGCGTCCGAGCGCCTTGCCGCGATCGACGGCGTGACGATTCTCGGGCCTGCACCCGTTCTTCGGAGCGGCGTCGTCAGCTTTGTCGTCGAGGACGTGCACGCCCATGACATGGCGACTGTCCTCGACCAGCAGGGCGTGTGCATCCGCGCTGGCCATCACTGCGCGCAGCCGCTCATGCGGCGCCTCGGTCTCGCTGCTACTGCGCGCGCGAGCTTCTGGGTCTACAACGACGAGTCCGACGTTGTTGCCCTGGCCGAGGCGGTTTCTCGCGCGCGAGAGTTGTTCGCCGCATAGCGCTATTTCACTCCTGCCAGCCGTGCGAGCAGTAACGCTGCCCACTGTGGCCCCTTCCACCCGTCCGGGCCATCGTCGTACCACTCGCTGTGAGAGTGCGCACCGCCGCCGCCGCCGCCACCATCAATGGTGATCGCGGGAATCCCGAGTCCCATGGGAATGTTTGCGTCCGTGCTGGAGGCGCCTGTAGTCGGAGAGAGGCCAACAGCGCGACCCGCCTCCAGCGCGACCGTGACGATGCGGCTTTCCTCTGCGGTCACGCCCGCGGGGCGGATGCCGATCGTGTCGATCTTGAGGTCGAGTTTCATCCTGGAGCCCGGCCAGCGCGCACGTTCCGCCTCCAGCGCGCGGTCGAGCGCTGAGCGCACAGCGCGGTCGAGATCCGCTACGGCCTGCGCGGATTCCGACCGCATGTCGATGTCGGCAGTCGCTTCCATCGCGATGGAGTTGACGCTCGTTCCGCCTGCGATGATGCCAACGTTAAACGTGACCTTTGGAGTGCTGGGAACCTGAAGGTCGCTGATCATCGCGATCGCACGTCCAAGCGCGTGTACTGGATTCGGCATGCCGAACGCCCCGTAGCTGTGACCGCCCGGGCCGACATAGCGCACGTGGTACCGATTGGAACCCACCCCGCGCGTCGTGATGCCGTCGCCAATGCCGTCGACCGAGATGAAGTAGTCGATCTTTCCCTTGAGCGTGTGCTCGAACAGCTCGCGTGTGCCCCGAAGGTTGCCCGGCCCTTCTTCACCGACGTTGCCGACAAAGAGAATCCGCCCTGCGGGCCGCACCTTCTCCATCGCGTAGGCGCGTGCCACCGACAGCACGACGGCGAGTCCGCGGCAATCGTCGCCGATGCCGGGACCGTCCATGCGCGTCCCGGTGACCTTCACCCGCACATCAGTCCCCTCCGGAAACACCGTGTCGAGATGTCCGGCAATCACGATGGTCGGAGACGATCCCGTTCCCCCAGGCAGCTCCGCGATCACATTCCCGATGCGGTCGGTACGCACCGTTAAACCCAGCGCTCGCAACCGCCGTGCGAACTCGGCGCCGCGCCTGGCTTCCTTGAACGGCGGCGCCGGGATTTCGCAGATGCTCCGCTGCTGGCGGAGCGTCCACGCATTTTCGGTCTTGAGTCGCGCAATGACCCTCGCCACGCTGGGCGGAATGGCCTCCTGCGCGGCAGCAACGGAGAGTGGGGCGCTGAGCGCGGAGAGCATGAGCGGGAGGGCGCGACGGAGCATTGGTGCCTTGATTGAAAAAGGAGCGTGACGTGCTGCGATGATCTACGTGCCTGCCATCAACGGCAAAAGTATCTCTTGGGTCGTTCCCACGCCCGCAATGCAGCCGCGTTCGAGGTGTACTGCCTGCTTCGTCATCGCTGCGGCCTCATTGAGGTCGTGCGTGACCAGCAGAACTGTCGCGTTCACCTCACTCGCGATTTCGCGGACGTCCGCGCGGATTCGCGCCCGACGCGTAAAATCCAGCGAGGCAAAAGGTTCGTCCAGCAGGAGCACCGGAGACCGGCGGGCAAGCGCGCGCGCGAGCGCGACCAGCTGCCGCTCGCCGCCGCTCAACGCTCCCACGCCGCGCTTCCAGAGGTCCTCCAATCCGAATCGCCCGGCCAACGCATGGGCCTCCGCTGTCGTGAGCGCGCCGTACGAAATATTCGCGCCCACGGTGAGATGCGGGAAGAGATACCCTTGCTGATACACGAGCGCCACGTCGCGCTCCTCAGGCGGGAGTCGCGTCGCGTCGCGTGTCCCGAAGGTCACGCGTCCGGACGTCGATGGACTCAGGCCGGCGAGACACTCGAGCAGGGTGGTCTTCCCCGAGCCGGTGGGCCCGATGATAGCGCACCACTCGCCAGCCGGGACTGCAAATGAGATGTCGCGAAGCGTGAACGCGCCTGCGCCGGCGCTGAGAGACTCGACGCGAATCATCGCTCAACGCCACCGGCGCGCGTTTCTCCGAGGCCGGGTTCGGCGTGCAGGACGCGCAGCAACACCAGGGGGACCAATGCAACGATCACCAGCGCGGCCGCGGCCGGGAGCGCCGCGCCAAGCCCGAATGTCGCGAAGCGATCGTAGATCAGCACGCTGGCAACACGCGGATGATAGGCCACGATTACGATAGCGCCGAACTCGCTGACCGCGCGCGCCCACATCACGATCGCGGCGGCGGCGAGCCCGCGCGACGCGAGCGGGAGCGTCACACGCCGCATGACTCCCCACGGGCGCTCACCTAGCGTACGCGCCACTCCTTCATACCGTGGATCGACGCGCGCAAACGCTTCCCGCGCGCCACTGACATACAGCGGCACGGAGACGAACAGCATCGCCGCAATGATGCCCACCGGCGAGCCGATGATGCGAATGCCGATGTCGAGCAACGTGCTGCCGATGGGCGAGTTGCGCCCGAGTACCAGCAGCAACGCGATTCCGGCCACCGGGTGCGGAATCAGAAGCGGCAAGTCGATGATCGCCGCCAGCGCTGCCCTGCCGCGAAAGCGCCGGCGCGCGAGGAGCCAGGCGACTGGCGTCCCTGCGAGTACGCCCAGCGTTACGGCCGCCAGCGCAGTCACGAGCGTGAGTCCGAGTGCGCTGCGCACTTCCGCATCGGCGAAGGCGCCCATCAGTCCGCCGGCTCCGGCGCCCCCGACGAGTCCAATAACCGGCGCGAGCAGGAACAGGAGCAGAAGCGAGCCTGCCAATGCCGCCGCGATCGAGAGCACGCGCGCCCTCATGGCGTTGGCCGCGCGAGCACGCTGTCCGCTCGCGCGAGCACATCCAGGCCCGCGCGGCGGAGCACACGCCCTCCCGCCTCGCCGAGCAGGTAGCTGGCAAGCCGCGAGGCAGCCTCTGGATGCGGCGGCGCCTTCGGAACCGAGAGGACATACACGATCGCCTCGCCATGCATCTCAACCGAGTCGCTCGGCGACCTCCCTGCCACGCGCAGCGATTCGGATGCGTACCACGACTGCTGTGCTGGATCACTGAAGTCCATCCATGCGGGCAGGCGAAGCACGCGCAGTCCCGCCGCGCGCGCACTCGACTCGTATGCCCATACGTAGTCCGCATTCCCACTTGCGACGAGCGCGAGCAGTTCCGCCTCGTTCCCGCGGATGTTGCGCAGCTGCGCGTGCGCTTCGAGCCGTCGCGCCAGCCCAGGCTGCGCGAGGCGCCGCTCGGCCAGCTTCCATGCGAGCAGTGTTCGATATCCTACCGGAGCGCGTCCCGGGTCCGCGCGCCCCACCTCGACATCGTCGCGCGACAGCACATCGGGCCAGGAGAGCGAGTCCAGCGCATTGGCATGGCGCGAACGATCCGCGTATGCGATAACGAGTCGGTTGGTTGCAAACCGGGCATACCAGTCTGCGTGCGGGCCGAGCAGCAGGCGCCTGAAGATCTCGACATCGGCAAGCGCGACGAGATCTGGTCGCTCATCAAGCTCGGTCACCCGGCGCGCCAGATCGACGCTGCCGCCTATGACCATCCGTGCCGGGGCGCCGCCGAGGGTCGCAAAGCTGTCGAGGGCAGCGCGCAGCGGGCGTGCCAGGCTGGCAGCGGCAAACACCAGCAGCGTGTCTCCGCTGCGACTCCGGGGAGGCTCGGACGTACACGCCGCCAGCAGGGCGAGGGCGCAGAAGACTGTTCGGGGAAGTCGCACGCATCGTAACAATACCTTCCTGCCGCCACACGCGCCCGCTGACGGGAAGCGTCCAGTGACGTAACCTTCCCTGTCTCCGGTTCGCAGGCCTCGGGTCGGACGCGTCATCTTCTCGCAAACCACATGACACTCGCCATCAAGGTTCGCGGCGTCTCCAAGCGATACGCCGAGCACGTCGCCGTGCGTGACCTCAACCTCGACGTCCCCGCAGGAACCGTATACGGCCTGCTCGGTCCCAACGGCGCGGGCAAGACCACCACGATCCGCATGCTCCTCGACATCATCGCGCCCGACGAGGGCACGATCGAGATCCTCGGCCGCTCCAATCGCGAGCGGGGCGCGATCGATCGCGTCGGCTACCTGCCGGAGGAGCGCGGCTTGTACAAGAAGATGGAAGTGAACCGCGTCCTGCAATTCCTGGCGGAGCTCAAGGGCGTTCCTGCTCGCGATGCGAAACTACGCATTGGCGAGTGGATGGAGCGCCTTTCCCTGAAGACGGCGGAGAAGGACTGGGGCAAGTCGAAGGTGGACGAACTCTCGCGCGGCATGCAGCAGAAAGTGCAGTTCATCGGCACCCTCCTCCACGATCCGGATCTCGTCATTCTCGACGAGCCGTTCAGCGGGCTCGATCCCGTGAACGCGCAGGCATTGAAGGACACGGTGGTCGAGCTCAAGAAGCGCGGCAAGACGGTCATCTTCAGCACCCACTTGATGGACAATGCTGAGCGCCTCTGCGACGCCGTGTGCATCATCGCGAAGGGGCAGAAGGTGCTCGACGGCGTGGTGGCCGAGGTGAAAGCGAGCCACGGCGTGCGCAACATCGCGCTCGCGGTGGACGACGTGGACGGTGCCGTAGCGGCCATACTCGCGGATCGCTCACTTGTGCACCGGGCGGACGACCAGAACCGCTTTTTCGAGATCGAGCTGGCACCGGGCGCGGATGCGCAGACCTTGCTCCGCAAGTTGGTAGCGACGGGCGCGGCGATCCGACGCTTCGAGATGGTCTCGCCTTCCCTGCATCAGATTTTCCTGGACACAGTCGGCGCCAGTGGCGTTGAGGAGGGGATGAGCGGTCATGGATAAGCTCCTGGTGGTATTCAAGCGCGAGTACCTCGAGCGCGTGCGCTCGAAGTGGTTCCTCGTCGCGACCTTTCTCGGGCCACTCTTCTTCGGGGTGCTGACGATCCTGCCGGGCGTGCTCGCGGCAAGAACGAAGGGGTCGAGCGACCTCACGAACATCGCGGTGATCGACGCCACAAACTCGGAACTCGGCGCGCGCGTCGTGAAATCCATCACGCGTCTCGCGCCCGGTGGTCCCGCTCCGCAGTTGCGGATCACCGCGGTCCCAGCCATTGCCAGCGCGGAATCGCTGGCGACACAGGAAGTCGTCGCAAAGAAGCTCAAGGGATATCTCGTGCTCGACGCGAGCACCATCGCAGGCCAGCGGGTGCGGTACGCGGGGCGCAATGCATCAACGTTGCGTGATGTCGAGTCACTCGGGCGGACGGTCAGGTCGAGCCTGCTCAACATGCGCTTCGAGAACGAGGGCATCAGTCCCGACCGGGTCAGGACGCTCACGGCGATGAACCTCGAAACGAAGACGGAGAAGATCGGCGACCGGGGCCGTGAAGGCACCGGTGGGCTGGTCAACCTCTTCTTCGGTTACGCGATCGCGTTCCTGTTGTACATGATGATCGCCTTGTACGGGCAGAACATCTTGCGGGGCGTGATGGAGGAGAAGACGACGCGCGTCGCTGAGGTGGTCGTGTCGAGTGTGCGCACCGACACGCTGCTGGCGGGCAAGGTGCTCGGCGTGGGGAGTGTCGCACTGACGCAGGTGTTCGTGTGGATCGCCATTGGGGTGACGCTCTACAACCAGCGCGGTGCCTTGCTGATGAAGTTTGGTGTCCCAGCGGAGGCCGCCGTGACGAGGCTGCCGACGGTCGATCCGGGCGTTGGCGTGGCGTTGCTGCTGTTCTTTGTCTTCGGGTTCATTTTCTACGCCGCGCTCTTCGCTGCCGTGGGCTCGATGGTGAACAACCAGGAAGATGCCCAGCAGGCGGCGATGCCCGTGATGCTGCTGCTGATCACGTCGATCGTGTTCATGAACCCGACGCTGCTGAACCCGTCGTCGACGATGGCGAAGGTGACCTCATGGCTCCCGTGGAGCGCGCCGATCCTGATGCCGCTGCGGATGGCAATGTCGAGCGTCCCGTGGTCCGAGGTCATTGCGGTCCTGATCGGCGTCGCGGTGTCCTGCGCGGTCGCGATCTGGATCTCGGCGCGGATCTATCGAGTCGGGTTGCTCATGTACGGGAAGCGGCCGACAGTGCGTGAGCTAGTGCGGTGGGTGAGGGCGGCGTGATGGCGATGTGGCGATGTGGCGTGATGGCGATGTGGCGATGTGGCGATGTGGGAATCATCCGCGAGGTGCAGAGTACCATCTCCCGCAATTTTGCCCCCTACATCGCTACATCGCTACATCGCTACATCGCTACATCGCTACATCGCTACATCGCTACATCGCTACATCGCTACATCGCTACATCGCT
>JBKJKH010000242.1:0-3503 GCA_046597595.1 Gemmatimonadaceae bacterium | reverse complement strand
CTCAAGCAGGGCCGGGTTGAAAGCCTGCCTGCCGCCGAGCTCAGAACTCAGTGCGACCAGTTCCTTTCCCTGCTCGCCGGCCCCGCGAATTCCGACTCCATCCTCGACGTCAACGACGCCGCATGGACGCCTGCTCGCGCATTCCTCGCTGATCTCTCGCGATCGCGCGCCCGGCTTGGTTTCTCACCTTCCGAAACTGCGAGCTTTGTCTTCGCGCTCAAGCGGCCGCTCTTTGCGCTGCTACGTCGGGAATTTGCCGACGACGCCCAGCAGCTCGCCGATGAGACATGGCTCGCCACTGAACTGCTCGACCAGCTGGGCCTGCTCACGATGGAGGAGTACCAGCGTGGCCGCGAAGAAGTCATTCGCAGCCAGCAGCATGAGATGCTGGAGCTCTCGACTCCCGTTCTGACACTCTGGGACGGCGTGCTCGCGTTGCCACTCATCGGCACACTCGACAGTGCGCGTACGCAGATCGTCATGGAGACGCTCCTGCAGCGCATCGTCGAAACCGGCGCACAGATCGCGATCATCGACATCACGGGTGTGCCGACGGTGGACACCATGACTGCCCAGCACTTGCTCAAGACGGTGACGGCCACGCGGTTGATGGGCGCCGAGTGCATCATCAGCGGCATTCGTCCGCAGATCGCGGCGACCATCGTGCATCTCGGGATGGATCTTGGAGTCGTCACCACCAAGGCGACGCTGGCCGATGCGTTTCGCGTCGCACTCGCCCGTTCTGGTCGAACCGTCACGCACGGATCGCCGATCACGGAGTAAGCGACCGTGGAGCGGATCCCGATTATTCGCATGGGGAGATGTCTCCTGGTCACGATCCAGGTGGACATGTACGACCAGCTCGCGATGACCCTGCAGTACGATCTTGCCCAACAGATCGCGAAGGAGGCTTCACAAGGCGTCCTGGTCGACATCTCGGCCCTCGAGATTGTCGACTCGTTCATCGGCCGCATGATCGCGAACACCGCATCGATGGCGCGAGTCCTCGGTGCCGATACCGTGCTGGTGGGGATGCAACCTGCCGTGGCGATCACGCTCGTCGAGCTTGGTCTTTCGCTTCCGGGCATCCTCACCGCGCGCAACGTCGAGACGGGTATGACGCTGCTCACCAGGGTGGCTGCCAGCCGGAAATAGCATGGCGGTAGTCGTGGTCAAGACCGCGCGTTTCGACCTCCGGTCTGACCTGGATGTTGTCGTCGCACGCAGGGGAGTTTCTGACTGGGCGAAAGAGATTGGCCTGGGGACACTCGATCGCACCAGAATTGTCACCGCGGCGAGCGAGCTCGCGCGAAACACGGTGGTCTACGGCCTGGGCGGCTTCATGTCCATGGAACTCGTGCGCGATGTCAGCCGGCATGGCTTGCGCCTGACCTTCGAAGATCAGGGTCCCGGTATCCCGAATATCGATCAGGCACTCGCAGACGGATACTCCTCTGGAGGGAGCATGGGCCTGGGACTTCCGGGGGCGCGGCGGCTCGTCGATGAGTTCGCCGTTGCGTCGACCGTAGGAGTGGGGACCAGCGTCACGGTCGTTCGGTGGAAGGCATGATCGCGCTCAGTGTTGGCGCACTCTCCCTCTCTGCGCTCCACGCCGTGGGAGACCAGTTGCAGATCAGCACGATCCAGCTGCAGGCCGCTGCCCTGGGGCGCGCGCATGGACTCAGTGGAGACGCGTTGGCCCGGCTGGATTTCATTGTTGCAGCGGTCAGCGAAAACATCGTGCAGCATGCCGGCAGTGGTCAGGTGATTCTCCGCGCCGTCGGAGAGCACACGACCGGCTGGGTCGAGGTGCTCGCACTCGACAAGGGACCGGGCATCAACGACATGAAGCGCGCGATGCGCGACAGCAGCGCCTCGACCCCGGGCATTGACCCCAGTCCGGGAGGCCTGAAGGGCGTGAAACAGTTCGCGGACGACTTCGACATCTACTCGCAGATCGGGCGTGGCACGGCAGTGGTGGCGCACGTTGGTGCGGGAGTCGCTTCCCGTGATGCGGAGTCGAGGATCCACGCAGGCATCGGGGTGGTGTGTGTCCCGCTTCGAGGGGAGGTTCAGTGCGGCGATGGCTGGGCGGTCGAAATTGTCGACGGATGCGTCACGGCATTGCTCGTTGATGGGCTCGGGCACGGCCCCGGGGCGGCGGAAGCGGCCGCGGCTGCGCTGGCCGCGTTCCGCGACGTCGTGTGCGATGACCCGGAGGACATACTGGCTGTGATGCATACCGCGTTGCGCGACACCCGAGGAGCTGCGCTTTCCGTCACGGTCGCTGACCAGGCAACCCGCAAGGCCGGCTTCTGCGGTGCTGGTAATGTGGACGGACGGATCATCACGGTCGATAGCACGCAGCACCTGAGTCCACAGGCCGGTATCGTCGGACACAAGATGCCACGCGTACAACGCACCGAAGTCGCGTGGCCACGGGATGGACAACTCGTCATGCATTCGGATGGCATCTCCTCACGGTGGCGCACCGAAGACTATCCCGGCTTGCTCGCGCGAAATCCCACCCTGCTCGCCGGTGTGCTCTTCCGCGACTTTGCCCGCGAGCGCGATGATGCCACGGTGCTCGTGATTCGCGATCCCCGCCCCGTGCCTCCGGCATAGCGATGCGCGTTCCCTTGATTACGGTCGCGCTCCGGCGCGAAAACGACCTGCTGATTGCGCGCCAGCGCGCCCGCCAGATCACGCAACTCCTCGGTTTCTCAACCGGCGACTCCACACGTATCACCACCGCGCTGGCCGAAATTGCGCGTAATGCGCTCGTCTACGGTCTCGGCGGAACCGTTGCCTTCTACATCGAGGACGAGCAGCACGCGGCGCAATCATTGGGGTTGCGTGTCGCCGACGATGGACCGGGTATCGCCAAGCTCGACACGATTCTCGCTGGCCAGTATGGATCGCAAACGGGAATGGGTGTTGGCATTACCGGCTCGCGTACGCTGATGGACCGCTTTCACATCGAGACCGCGGTCGGCGGCGGCACGCGTGTTACGATGTCCAAGATGCTGCCGCGCTCGTCGCCGCGCATGGGCACCGCGGAGATCGCGCGCCTGACCGGCGAACTCACCGCACGGGGCGACGGGAGCCCGTTCGGGGAGCTACAGCTGCAGAACCAGGAACTGCTGCTCGCGCTCGATGAGATCACCCGGCGGCAGGCAGAGGTTGAGCGCTTGAGTCTTGTCGCGGAAGACGCCCGGACGCGTGCCGAAGCGGCGCAGGTCGTGGCGGAACGTTCAGTCGTTGTCCAGGAACGGTTCATGGCGTTGACCACGCACGAGATCCGCACGCCGCTGAACGCGATGCTGGGCTACCTGGAGCTCCTCGAGATGGAGCTCGAGGGCGCGCTGAGCGAGAAACAAGTCTCGTATTTCATGCGCGCGCGACGTGCGTGCAAGCACCTGATCGGTGTCACGAACGATTTTCTCGACATGGCGAAGGGCGAGGCGGGCCATCTGCAGGTCGAGCGGCATGCGGGCGCCGCG
>JBKJKH010000172.1:0-4578 GCA_046597595.1 Gemmatimonadaceae bacterium | reverse complement strand
GGCACCACCCGCTACATCATCGGCCTCGACCTGGGCGGGACGAACATCGTCGCCGGTGCGATGCCCGAAGATGGGAGCGCCACGTTCTCCTTGCGCTCCGAGGCCACCCACGCCGACGAGGGGGCCGATGCCGTAGTCGCCCGCATCGCGCGGATGATCAACACGGTGGTCACCGAGACCGCCGCGAAGACGGGCGCTCAACGAAAGGATTTTATTGGCGTGGGTATCGGATCGCCCGGGCCGCTGGATCGCGACAAGGGCATTGTCATCGTCACCCCGAATCTGGGGTGGACGGATTTTCCACTCCGTGATCGCGTCTCCGAGGCGGTCGGTCTCCCGGCCACGCTCGACAATGATGCGAACTGCGCGACAATCGGCGAGTGGTGGCAGGGCGCGGCGCGCGGTGCGCGCAACGTGGTCGGCCTCACAATCGGCACCGGGATAGGCGGTGGCCTCATTCTCGAGGGCAAGCTTTATCATGGTGCCTCGGACGTCGCTGGTGAAATCGGGCATACGACCATCGACTCGACGGGTCGGCGCTGCAAGTGCGGCAACTACGGGTGTCTCGAGGCATACGCGTCTGGCCCGGCGATCGCGGAGCGTGCGCGAGAGGCGCTCGAAAGCGGCATCGACGATTCGATCCTCTTGAAGCTCGCCGGGGGCGTGCTCGAAAACATCACCGCGCAGACGGTGTACGACGCGGCCAAAAAGGGCGATCTCGTCGCACGGGAGGTGGTGCGCGACACCGCGCGCTTCCTCGGCACCGGCATCGGCAACCTGCTCAACATCTTCAATCCGGATGTCGTGGTGATCGCGGGAGGCGTGACGCAGGCGGGCGCTTCCCTCTTCGAGCCGCTTCGTGCCGAAGTGCGCCGGCGCGCTTTCAAGCCGGCGGTGGATGCCTGCCGCATCGTGCCCGGTACACTTCCTGGATCTGCGGGCGTTGTCGGCGCGGTCGCGACGTTCAAGCAGATGCATCTGGGCGAAGTGTGACGAAAAAGCGGCTTGGCGTCATCGGGACATTTGTGTGGGACGTGATTTACGGGCGCGACACGCGCACGGCGCCGCTCGAGGAATGGGGGGGGATCGCATACGCACTCGGTGCGCTCGATGCCGCGTTGCCGGGTGACTGGGAAATTGTTCCGCTCGTCCGGGTGGGCGCAGACCTCGCACCGCGAGCGCGCGAATTTCTGCATACGCTGCGACACGTCGCGCCCGATGCGGCCGTCATTGAGGTGCCCTATCCGAACAACCGCGTCGAGCTTCGGTATTTCTCGGACGAGCGACGCAGCGAGGTATTGTCGGGCGGCATCCCGGGGTGGCATTGGCTGGGGCTGAAGCCGCTGCTGCGCGATCTCGATGCGCTGTACGTGAACCTCATCAGCGGCTTCGAGCTCGACCTCGAGACCGCGCGGCTCATCCGGCAACACTTCGCGCCGCCGATCTATTGCGACTTGCACTCGCTGCTCCTCGCCGTGCAGCCGGGTGGATTGCGGACCCCGCGGCCGCTGCCCGACGCGCGCGAGTGGATGTCGTGCTTCGACCTCGTCCAGGTGAATGAGGACGAGATGGCGCTCATGGCGCCCGATCCGATGACGCTCGCCGCGTCCGCGATTATCGAAGGCGTGCGCTGTCTCACCGTGACACTCGGTCCACGCGGGGCCGCGTATTTCGCGGCGCCCGGTTTCGAGCGACTCGGCGATCTCGAGCGTTCGCGAGATTCGACCGTGTCTGGCGGGCCGGTGCGCACGGCGCTCATTCCTGCCCCTCCGGTCCTCACCCGGGATATCGACCCGACCGGCTGCGGGGACGTGTGGGGGGCGTCGTATTTCTCGCGCCTTCTCGGGGGTGCTACTATTGGCGACGCGATGCACGACGCGAATGTGGCGGCGGCGCGAAATGTCGAGCACAAGGGCGCCACGGGACTCGCCCAATACCTTCGCGGAGAGCTCAGCCGGCCTTGACCACCACGTGACCACTGTCATCGACGTCCCGCCGTCGCTCGACGACGCGAGCTTCGAGGTCGTGCTCCAGCAGGTCGCTGCGGCTCCCCTGGACAGCCGGCTCCTGCTCGACGCGCGCCATGTGCGCTGGGTGTCTCCCTTCGGCCTTACGGCGCTGCTCACGCTCGGCCAGTCGCGGCCGACGAAGATGGCGTTCACGGGACCGGAAATCGACGATACGGTCTCCTATTTCAATCGTGCCGGCTTCTATCAGCACGCGCAGGAGATCTTCGAGATGCACGGGCACGTCCCGCGGAGCCGCCCCGCGGGGATGGCGTCGAGCGTCCTCCTCGAGATCACGCCCATCGCCGGCAGCAAGGACGTCCACCTCGTCGTCGACCGGATCCAGCAGCGGGCGCAGGCTATTCTCGTCAGCATGCTGCATCTCGATCCGCTGGCGACCATGCGCTTCGCCACCACGCTCTCCGAAGCCTGCCAGAATATCGTGGAGCATGCGGAATCGGCCGGCTGGGTTGCGGTGCAGACCTATCAGTGGAAGCAGCGCCTCGGCCGGCGTGTCGTGGTCATCGCGGTCTGCGATTCGGGCATCGGCTTTCGGCGTTCGCTGGAGCAGTCACCGGCGTTCCGGCCGAGCGACCGCTGGAATGACGCCCGTGCCCTCGAGGAGGCCGTAATTCGGGGCGTGAGTCGCTTTCGCGAAAGAGGCCGTGGACAGGGACTCGCCGGCATACGAAAGTTCGTGGGCATGTGGGACGGCAAATTGAGTGTTCGCAGCGGTACGGCGCGCATCGCCATCATCCCGAACTGGGATGAGGACGTGGCGCTGGCAGAGGATCTCCCCCCGTTTCCAGGCTCGCAGATGCAGATCATCATTCCCGAGCGCCTGGCCACCGCATGATGCCTCTCCTGTGATCAACCACATCGACGTCAGTTCCGTCCTGCGCGGCACCGTGAGCGAGCTCTACTCGAATCTCGTCACGAGACCGACCGGCGCCGCCGTGCGTGGCACCATCGAGCAGCTCCTGGGAGGAATGGGGGGCCGCACGATCACGATTATCGACTTCACGCACGTCAGCCTCCTCGATTTCTCCTGCGCCGACGAGATCATCGCCAAACTGCTCCTGCGGTACAGCGATGACGTGCCGCCCACGGACAACTACTTCGTCTTCCGCGGGATCGGCGTGATGCATCTCGACGCCATCGAGACAGTCCTCGAGCGTCACGGGCTCGTGCTCGTCGCCGAGGAGCGGAATGGCGACGCGCGGCTCATCGGCAACATCGATGAACGCGAGCGGTCCGCATGGGAGACGTTGTACCGGATTGGCCACGCCGTCACGCCGGAGGACATCTCCGACGATACCGGCCTTGCCCCTGAAGAGGTGATTCGCGTGCTCGAGGCGCTGACACGCCGCCGCCTATTGATGCGCAGCGGCGAGTTGTACGAGGCCGTGGGGCGCGGCGGCGGACCGCAGTGAGTCCGGCGCCCAGGCACGGCGAGCCCTCCCGCCTCGGCGATCGCTTCAACGCGCCGCTGCAGGTGGTGGGTTTCGAGGGGACACGCAGAGGGGATCCCGATCGCGGCCCGCTCATTCGCATGAACGCGAAGGAAGCGCATTCGCGGATGTTGCTCGACGGGGAACTCGTGTGGCTCCATGGTCCGCGCCGCAACGAACTCGCGACGCTCCAGATCGATGACACCCTGCGTCGCGGTGATGTTGTCCTCCGCGATGTCGCCGGACTCGCCATCAGCGAGATCGTCCGCGTCGTGAAGCCGGACCTTGATGGCCCACGCGATCCCCGCGTGTTCGCCTGATGGCGTCGTCTCCGCGCCGCCCGCGTCCGCTCGGCCCGTCCACCCTCGCGGTGCGCGGTGGCCCCGAGCGCGCGGCGGTCGACGATCCGGTGACCAGCCCGCTGACCCAGAGCGTCAGCTACCACATGGAGGTGGGCTCGGGCGAGGGGTTGAAGTATCCGCGATACGGGAACACGCCTAACGCTGAAATCGTCCAGAAGCGGCTCGCGTTGCTTGAAGGAGGCGAAGCGGCACTGCTCCTCTCCAGTGGAATGGGCGCCACGGCCTGTGCCCTGCTCGCCCTGCTGCGTCCCGGCGATCACTTGCTGGCGAGCAGCTGGATCTACGGCGGAACCCATACCCTCCTCACCACAGAGTTTACGGCGCTGGGTATTGCCGTGACGCTGGTCGATCCGATGGAGACGCGCGCATGGCGGAAGCGACTGCGAAAGGAGACGCGCGCGATTTTTCTCGAATCGCCGGTGAATCCCTCGTGCCGGGTCATCGACCTGCGCCCCATCAGCTACCTGACCAAGGAAGTTGGCCTCGCGCTCGTGGTCGACTCGACCTTCGCGAGTCCGATCAACCTCCGGCCACTCGAGCACGGCGCTGATGTCGTCATTCACTCGGCGACGAAGTACCTCAATGGCCACCATGATGTGCTCGGGGGCGCCGTTATCGGGACGCAGCCGTATATCGACGAAGTGATCAACAAGATGAGGCTTTGGGGTCAGGCGCCGGATCCCTTTGCTGCCTGGATGCTCGAGCGGGGCCTGAAGACGCTGGACGTGCGCGTGCGGCGGCAGAACGACAATGCGCTGC
>JBKJKH010000094.1:0-3747 GCA_046597595.1 Gemmatimonadaceae bacterium | reverse complement strand
CGTCGATCTTGATCCGGCCATGACGACGCTGTTCTCCACTCATCCGCTGCTGACAAAGTTGAATGACGGGGCATTGACATCACCGCGTGTGAACGTGGTGAATGCCGATGCGTTCGTGTGGCTCGATCAGACCCGGGACATGTTTGACTTCGTGGTGGTCGATTTCCCCGACCCGAACAACTACAGCATTGGCAAGCTGTACACGGCGGCGTTCTACCGGCTCCTGCAGCGACACCTCGTCGAGGGGGGGTCTTTCGTCGTGCAAAGCACCTCTCCCATGTTTGCGCGACGGTCGTTCTGGTCGATCGTCGAAACGCTCAAGCTTGCCGGGCTCAACACGTATCCATACCACGTGTATGTGCCGTCGTTCGGCGAGTGGGGCTTCGTGCTCGCCACGAAGGGCGAATACTCCATACCATCCGCACTGCCAGAGGGTCTCCGTTTCCTTACGCCGCTCGCGGTTGCGCAGTCATTCGCCTTTCCGCGTGACATGGACCGGATAGGAGCGGAGCCCAACCGGCTGAATGACCAGGTGCTGGTGCGCTACTATGCGGAGGAGTTCGACCAGATCAACCGGTGATGAAGCGGCGTACATTTTTAGCGGCACTCGCCGCACCAGTTGTCGCGGCTCCAGCAATCATCGGGCTGTTCCCCAAGTCGCCCAGGCGAATCGCCGGCGGGTTTGTGGATGATGGCGGCGCGCTCGGTCATCGTCTTCGCGATCGCCGCGCGATGCCGGCTCCCCGTGAGACGCGCCGAGTGCCGATTGTGATCGTGGGCGGCGGCATAGCAGGTCTCAGCGCGGCGTGGGAACTGGACCGGCGTGGAGTGCGTGATTTTGTGTTGCTCGAGCTCGAGTCGTCGGCCGGCGGCAATTCCCGGTGGAGCGAAAACGACATTACGGCGTATCCATGGGCGGCGCACTACGTGCCGGTGCCGAGTGTGAAGGCGACGTTGGTGCGCGAGCTGTTCGAGGAGTTGGGTGTGCTGCGCAATGGCGTATGGGAAGAGCGGCATCTCTGCTTTTCGCCGCAGGAACGACTTTTCCTGCATGGGGAATGGCACGAGGGTTTCGATCCGACCTACGCCCTGGGTCGCACGGAGCGCGACCAGTTCAAGCGCTTTGATGATCTTGTCGCTGCCTCTCGCGCCAGCGGGGAGTTCACGATCCCGATGGCCGATGGTGTGAAGCGCGCATCGCCGCTTGATCGCCTGTCGATGGCCGAGTGGATGCGGACGCAGCGGCTGGATGGACCGGCGATCCAGTGGCTCGCGAATTATGGGTGTCGTGATGACTACGGCGCGGCGCTCGAGCAGACGTCCGCGTGGGCCGGAATTCACTACTTCGCCTCGCGTGGGCACGAGGAGCAGGGACCTCTCACGTGGCCCGAAGGCAATGGATGGATCGCTCGGCGCCTTATCGCGAAACTGAAGCCCAACATCGAGACCGATGCTCCGGTTTATCGCATCGAGCGCAGGGGAGCCGGATGGCAGGTGCTTACTCCGCAGGTTGCCTACGTCGCCGAGCAGGTGATCTTTGCGGCGCCGACCTTGCTTGTTCCGCACCTTGTTGTGGATCTCGGGTCGCAGCAAGTGCCGCTGTCGTATTCGCCGTGGCTTACCGCGAACCTCACGCTCGAACGCTGGCCGAAGGAGCGCGGACGGGGCGTTTCACCCGCGTGGGACAATGTCATCTACAACTCGCCGGCGCTGGGCTACGTCGTCGCGACGCATCAGTCCCTTCGCACGCGTGAGGAGCGGACAGTGTGGACGTATTACTGGTCGCTCTCCGAGCTGTCGCCTGCCAACGCGCGCAGGCTCCTGCAGGCGAGAAGCTGGCACGACTGGACGGAGTTGATCCTGGGCGATCTCGCGCGGGCACATCCGGACATTCGCGAGTGTGTCTCGCGCGTGGACATCATGCGGATGGGTCATGCGATGGTGCGTCCGACGGTGGGCTTTCTGGGCGCGACGGTGGATGCCGCGAAGCTGGAATTGCCGGGACTGCATCTGGCGAATTCCGACCTGAGCGGGTTGTCGATCTTTGAGGAGGCGCAGTATCGTGGGGTGTCGGCCGCTCGTAGAGTGATGCGGTAGTCAACGGACGGTCTGGCGCGTTGATGCTCTCGAGACTTTCACACCGCCTTGACACCGGTAGCGTATGCGTCCCTCTTGTCTCAACCGTCGGAGATCCGATGAAGGTACAATTTCGGCCGCTTCTACTCGCCGCGCTGATGGCGGCGCACTCACGCTCCCTTCAGGCACAGGGAGGCCCGTCGCCCCGCGTGCGCGCCGCGATCCAGGGCATCGAGGCCATGCTCACGAGCGTCGGCGACTCCGCACTGCGCGCGTTCTCGGAGAACAACCTCGCCGTCTCGTATCGCACCAGCATTGGAGGTGATTCGCTGTTGCGTCACCTTCGCGCGCTGCGCAGTGCCGTGGGCGACCTGGGCGGCGTCCAGGTACGGCGTGACAGTGTGTACTTCTATCTCGAAATCGAAGGGCAGCGTACGTCGACGGTGCGCTTCTCCCTCGACGAACCCGGCCGCCTCACCTCGCTCGAGTTGCTCCCCGCTTCCACCCGGCGACCACTGTCCGAATGGACCGGCGTGACGTGGGAAACGCTCCGGGACGTCGTGCAACGCGCAGCCGCCGCAGGTTTCCATGGCACTGTCGTCGCCCGGCGGAACGGAGTGGAGACGTTCCGTACAGCGGTAGGCATGTCGGACCCGGCGTCCGGGAGGCGCACCACGCTCAACACCGTCTTCTGCATCGCGTCGCAACCCATGGACTTCACGAAGACGGCAGTGCTCCTGCTGGCGCAGCGCGGTCGCCTGTCGCTCGACGACTCCATCGGCCGCTTCCTCGTCGACGTGCCGGCTGACAAGCGCGGCATGACCGTGAGGCACCTCCTCTCCGGCGCGTCCGGGCTCGTAGACTTCTTTCATGAGGACGCGAAAGACTGGAATGCAGACCTGAGCTGGATCCCGAGCGACGAGGCCGTACGGCGAGTGATGGCGTCGAAGCTGCGCTTCGCGCCGGGAACGGCGCGCATGTCGTCGCATGCCGCGTACAACCTGCTCGCGGTCATCATCGAGAAGGCGAGTGGCCGGAGCTACCGGGAGTTCCTGCTGCGAGAGTTGCTACAGCCGTTGGGCATGACACGCACAGGGTTCTACGGGGAGACGCTGGGATTGACGCTCGACCAGTTCGCGGTTGGTGGCGGGCCAAGCGTCGTTGGGCTGCCCAACATCGCGCCGAACTGGGGGCCGACGTCGTGGCTCGTGATGGGCAGCGGCGGCATGGTCTCCACCCTGGAAGACATGGACCGATACTACACCGCGCTCGCGAAGGGCACGCTGCTCACTGGCGCATGGGCGAAGATGCAGCAAGGTCGCACCGCTGGCGCCGGCGGCTCCGACCGCGGCTACTTCATCTTCCACGTCAGCGATGGCGCCGGATCGTCCGTGCTGCTGCTTACGAATACCGCGGGCCGCGAGCGCAACACTCCCGCCATGACCAGTGCGCTGGAACAGCTCGTACTCGGCGCACGTTGACAGCGGCACTTTCACTCAAGTGGCCATGACTTCTTCCCGGAACACCGATCCCACGCTGGCCCGCATCGCGGCCGGCCGCACCGACCTGGTCTTCGACTATGTCGGCGCCGGACACGCAGCAACCACGCGCGATAGCGAAGGCGTGACCCTCCTCTACTGGTGTGCGCGCTACGGCGATGTGAGCGCGATG